>DASRLM010000387.1:0-2770 GCA_035648455.1 Puia sp.
GGGTAAAACTCGAAATCAGGGGTGTGATTGCGGGGAATCCTTTCATCCAGGAATTAACGGTGGCGCAGGGTGAACGAAGAATTGACCTGCATCTGGAGATTGACTGGAAGCACAATACCGGAATCGGAGAATCGCCGGATGCGATCCGGGGTCACCCGATGGAGAAAGCATTTTATAATGACAGTTTCAAGCTGCAGGCTTTATTCCCTTTAAACTTATCCGGGCAAAAAGTATATAAAAATGCACCCTTTGATGTATTGCAGAGCCGGCTTTCCAATACCTTTTTCAATAGTTGGGACAGCATCAAGAATGTGGTCCTCCTGAATTGGGTGGATATTGCCGATGCATCGGACGATTACGGCATGGCGCTGCTGTGTGATCATACCACATCCTATGCCCATGGGTCGCAGTATCCCCTGGGACTGACCATTCAGTATTCAGGGCCGGGACTCTTCGGCCGCGACTATTCCATCAACGGGCCGGCTGAACTCAGTTATGCCTTGATTCCACACGCGGGCAGATGGGATAAGGCAGGTATCGGGGCAACATCTTCCCAATGGAACGAGCCGCTTGTGGCCAGGGTTTCCGTTCAATCAAACGGGGAAATGAATGCCTCTTCCGAAGAAAAAGAAGTTCCCTCCGAAATGTCCATGATCCGCATGGAGGGGACAAACAGTGAAGTCTCTTCCATGGTCTTTTCCGGTTCGGATCTGCTGGTCCGGATATTTCACGCAGCAGGGAACGAAAACACACAAAGGATATATTTTGGATTCGCGGCAGATGCGGTCAACCTGATTTCCCTGAACGGAGACCTCATCAGATCGCTGGAAATACAACGGGATACTTCCGGGAAAGCCTTTGTTGAAATAGCAATACCTCCCTTTGGCATCAGAACACTTCAGTTCAGACAAGCGGCAGCAAAAAACTAGCGTCGCCAGGTTGTTTTACCGGGACGGAAAAAAGCTGCAAGTCTGAACCACTGGCCTCTAAAATAAACTAGCTTTATGAGGCTAACCTTAAAACCTGTGATATGCCTATTTATATGGACCGGCACGATGTGTCGGATACGGTAACGGCAGAGCATGTGGCCCAATTGCACCAGGAAGATCTGAAGATACAGCATCAGTTCGGTTGCCGGGGACTGACTTACTGGTTTGATGATCAAAGAAAAACCGCATTTTGTTTAATTGAAGCGCCCGATGCAGCGGCTATTGCAAATATGCACAATAAGGCACATGGCCAGGTGCCCAACAGCATCATTGAAGTGGACGCCAGCATTGTAGAATCTTTTTTAGGCCGGATCGGAGATCCGGTGAAAGCAAAAAACACCGGTTTAAATATTATCAATGACCCAGCCTTCAGGACCATCATGGTGCTGGAGATAAAAGGCCCGGCGCACCTGCCGACCGGTACCGCGGCATGGGATTCTTTATTCAGCCATTTCACTGATGCGTTCGTTCCTGTTTTGAAAGCTTATGATGGGAATGTGGTTAAACAAACGGCATCTTCTTATCTGGTTTCTTTCCGGTCTGTATCCTACGCCGTTCATGCCGCATTGGATATCCGGAAGCTGTTTAAAGAATTCAGCAGGGATATGGGGGTTGATGGAATTATTTTGAAAATAGGAATGAGTGCCGGCGTGCCGGTCACCAGAAAGCAACTGATTTTTGAAGATGCCGTAAAATTGGCGGAATGGATGTGTGAGCTGGTGAAAGGAGAAATCATCATTTCCGCTGAAGTGAATGATCTTTATCAAAGTGAAAATAGCCGCATTTTCCGGGAGGGGGAAGGTCTCTGTTTTCTTACGGCTTCCGACGAAAAATTCCTTACGCAACTTATGGATTACATCGGGTCTGCCTGGAACAATACCGGCCTCAAAGTAGATGATTTCAGCAGGCCTCTCGGATACAGTAAGTCCCAATTGTACCGCAAACTGATCTCTCTCACGGGTAAGTCCCCGAATACCTTCATCAAAGAATACCGGCTCAAAGAGGCTTTGAAATTGTTGAGCCGGAATGCCGGTAACATTTCAGAGATCGCTTTTGAAACAGGATTCAGCAGTCCGTCTTATTTTTCCAAATGTTTCCAGAAGAGATATGGCCGGATGCCTTCAGATTATCTGCCGGCCATGAGTAACTAGTCCTTCCTGTTTCAATCCTTGTCCGGTTGATCCAAATTTACCTGCATTTGAACCAAAAGTGACAGGCTTCCGGTTTGCCATGATCTAGTTTTGAAAAATCTAAAAACTAATGCCATGTCAAATCTTGTAAAAGACTTAAACGTCTCTGTTATCGAAGAATTTGCTTCCGGGATCAGGGGTGGAATCATTCTCCCCGGCCATTCCCATTATGATGAAACGCGTAAAGTGTATAATGCCATGATCAACAAACGTCCCGGCATGTTTGTAAAATGCGTGGATGTGGCCGATGTGATCCAGGCGGTCAATTTTGCCAGAGAGAATAAATTATTGGTTGCCGTGCGGGGTGGCGGACATAATGGTGGGGGCCTTGGTCTGTGTGACGACGGCATGGTGATTGATTTATCCGGGATCAAATTTGTGCTGGTTGATCCCAACACAAAAACGGTGCGGGTCGGAGGAGGAAATGTGTGGGGCGAAGTGGATCATGCCACGCATGCCTTTGGCCTTGCCGTTCCGGCCGGAATAATCTCTACCACGGGCGTTGGCGGACTGACGCTGGGTGGCGGCGTTGGCTATTTATCGAGAAAACACGGACTGACCATTGACAACTTGCTGGAAGCGGACATCGTG
>DASRLM010000388.1:0-4675 GCA_035648455.1 Puia sp.
GGTATAAATAATCTGCACCCGGTATTTATCCTTGTGCCCCAATATATGTTGCATCAGGGAGTCCTTGTCGGAGTTCAGGATCTGCTCCAGTAAATGATCTGTTTTCATCTGGGCCGGGGCAGGTACGCCCCCCATAATAAAAATCAGCATGAGCAGCAGGGTTGAAATACGCACGCTGACGAATGTACAAAAGATCATTCAATTCCTTTCCGGCCAATCCGGATCAGGATTTACCCGATCCTTTCGTAACCAGCCATATAATGACGCCGATCACAATCAATACCAGCAATACGCCAACCCATACGCCGGCCTTAAAAATCCCGCCGATGGCGGCGCAACTGCTCAGTAAAAACATCATCAGGGTGAGGGAAAAAAGCGGTAAAATCTTTTTCATACAAGAATCATTGTACCGGAATGATTGAAAAATCATGCCAGCGGTTTTCGGTATGGGTCGTGGCAGCCGTCAAATATTGCTTTTGTGGAAAGGATTTCTGAAAAAAGATGTGGTTCCTGAATGGAATAAAGTAGATTTGGGGTCTTATAAACAGCTCATGAAACTTTTTGTTGCCGGCCTGCCTTATGACTTTGACGATACCGATCTGAAGGAAATGTTTGAACTCTATGGAGAAGTAAATTCTGCCAAAGTGGCGATCGACCGGGAAACCCGTAAAAGCAGGGGTTTTGGGTTCCTGGACATGGCCGTTGCCCTGGAAGCCAAAGAAGCCATAGAGGCCCTGAACGGGGCCCGCCTTCGCGGAGGAAAAGAATTGGTGGTGCGGGAAGCGGAGGAAAAACCAAGGGACAACAACAGCGGTTTCCGCCCCAGACGCTGATCCCCGCCCGGAGTGGAGAAATGTGCATCCCTCTCCTAGGGGTTTTTCAGCGCCCTGTCCAGATGTACATATCCGCCATCCACATGAATCAGCTGACCGGTAGTATGACTCGATTTTGCGGATAATAAAAATGCTGCCGTATTCCCTATCTCTTCAATGGTTGTCATCCGGTGGCCCAGCGGGATCCTGGAAATAATCTCTTTCAGCCTGGCCTCACTGTCTTCCGCCTTCTTAATCCAGTCAGCATATTGCGGCGTCCAGCATTCCGAAACTACAATGGCATTTACCCGTATTTCATACTTCAATAATTCAACGGCCCATTCCCGGGTCAGTGCATTTCTTCCCCCATTGGATGCGGCATAACCCGATGTATTGCCCTGTCCCGTTTCACCCGCCTTGGAGCTGA
The DNA here is from genome assembly GCA_035648455.1 of Puia sp. Classification (GTDB taxonomy): domain Bacteria; phylum Bacteroidota; class Bacteroidia; order Chitinophagales; family Chitinophagaceae; genus Puia. Next base: position 1,240 of record DASRLM010000388.1, read on the forward strand.
TGTTCACAATGGATCCCTTTGACCTGATCAGTTCCGGTAACGCAAAATGCGCCATCAGGTAATAATGCACAATATTATTGTGCAGGCTTTGCATAAACCGTTCATAGTTGCCGCTTTCCAAACCCACACCGTCATTCAGACCGGCATTGTTGACCAGGCCGTCGATCCTGCCCAATAAGGAGATCACTCCGTCCACTGCTTTTTTAACCTCTTCCGGCCGGGTCAGTTCTGCCTGCACGGCAACCGCCTTTCCTCCGGAACGCTGAATTTCGCCGGTCAGTTTTTGATTGTCCGCTTCGTTTCTTCCTATGATGGCCACCTTTGCTCCTTCCGCAGCCAGCACACGCGAAATGCCTTCCCCAATACCCTTGGCGCCCCCCGTAACTATAAATACCTTATCCTTCAGTTGCAGATCCATGCGCTGTTTTTTACTTTTTAATTTTTATTTTTTGCCTATAAGGCAAAAATCTTCTCCATCAGCCTCCATTTACCAGCTTTCTCCGTGCCCGGCAATACCTGCTGATAAGTGTTCATCAATTGCTCCCATTCCTGCACTTTCGGATTACCCAAATCAGCTGCCGTTTTCTTTGCAAAGGAGAATCCCGGTTCCGTTTCCATGATCATAAACAACCGGTTTTCACAGTGGTAAATCTCCATGGATACAATGCCGGCATCGCGTATACTTTTCAGGATTTCCGGCCATACCTTCCGATGATGCGCCTTATAAGCTTCCATTAACACCGGATCATTTTTCAGATCCAGTGCCAGGCAATATCGTTCTGTGCTGCCAGACATAAATTTATTTTAAAGAAGCGTGATAAGAAACCAATTCCTGCCGGGAAACGCCAAGTCCGTCTATCCCCAGCTCAACAATATCCCCCGGCCGGAGATAGACCGGCGGCTTCATTCCCAGTCCGACTCCTGCAGGTGTTCCCGTTGAAATGATATCGCCCGGCAGCAGGGTCATGAACTGGCTGATATAGGAGATCAGGAATGGAATCTTAAAAATGAGGTTGGCCGTTGAACCATCCTGCATCAACGTTCCGTTCAGCCTGAGCCATAGTTTCAGGTTATTGACATCAGGAATTTCATCGGGAGTAACCAGCCAGGGCCCCAAAGGAGCGAATGTATCGCAACCTTTGCCTTTGTCCCAGGTACCACTTCGTTCAATCTGAAATTCTCTTTCACTCACGTCATTGTGCAGGCAATAACCCGCAATATGGTCCGCAGCATCTTTTTCTTCAACATACGATGCTTTTTTTCCGATAACGACAGCCAGTTCCACTTCCCAGTCTGTCTTCTTTGAATTTTTGGGAATGATGATATTGTCAAAAGGTCCGCAAAGGGCCGTGGTGGATTTCATAAATAAAACGGGTTCGGGAGGCGGTTCCGCCTTCGTTTCCCGGGCATGATCCGCATAATTCAATCCGACACAAACGATTTTGGATGGCCTTGCTACAGGTGCCGTGAGTTTTGTCTGATCATCCAGCTTTCTCAACTTGTCCCGGTTGCTGCTGAGGTACGACGATAATCGACCGGGGCCGCCGGAGGCAAAGAATGCTTCATCATAATCCGATCCGAAGGGAGTAAGGTCGTACCAATTCCCCTCCAGTTCAATTCCGGGGAGTGCCTTATTGTCTTTTAAATACCTGATTAATTTCATATTGAATACTTAAAAAAGTTTTACAATCCATAAAAGCTGATGGCGTTGCCGCCAAACAGGTTTTCCTTTTCCAATGCGGAAAAAGCGGAAAAATGATCTTCCACCACGGCCATCACTTCCCCGTATGATCCCGCCAGCAAACACACCGGCCAGTCGGAACCGAATACGATCCGGTTCATTCCAAAAGATTCAACAACCGCATCCATATACGGGGTGAGGGTTTCTTTTGTCCAGTTATTCCAATGGGCCTCCGTAATCATACCGGACAGCTTGCAGTATACATTGTCCATGCGGGAAATCCGGAATATTTCTTTCCTCCAGTTTTTCAATTTCCCTTTCCTGATCTCCGGTTTGGCCAGGTGATCTATGATGAACGGCTGCCGGGGAAATGATTTCACCAGTTCCGACGCAAAGGGCAACTGATCGGGATAAATTAACAGATCATAGGTAAAACCAAAATCACGAAGCGCACCAATCCCTCTTTTGAAGTCGGGCCTGAGCATAAATGACCGGTCCGGGTCACCCTGTAAAATATGACGGAATCCCTTGATTTTGGATTGCCGGTAACGGCCCAGCCGCTCCGTAATATTTTCCGCACAGAGATCAACCCAACCCACGATACCTTTCACGAAGTTATGTCCGGAAGCGAGCTTTAAAAAAAAATCATTTTCGCTTTCAGCCTGGTTCACCTGTACCAACATGCAACCTGCCATGCTATGCGCTTTCAGCAGGGGTTGGATATCTTCCGGAAGGAAATTCCTTCTCAGAACAGACATATCCTCCGTGATCCAGGAATGCTCCCCGGAATCATAATCCCAAAAGTGTACATGACCATCAATTTTTTGCATCCCATTTAAGAGTATATTAGCAAAGGCTTTTTTTAAATCCGGAATGACCCGGGAAATGAAGATAAATGATTTTCTATAAATGCAGTTTCAATACGTGGCGACCTTTTTATGCAAGCGTTTGTCTTTTTCTTTTTATTTTTTCACCGGCCCATGCGCAAGTCAATAAAGCAAAGAATCCGTCTCCCCGGAATTTTACCCTGGCTGCCGAATTAAAGAACTTCTATGATATTTCCATGTTGCCTGCTTATCGCGACGGATCTGTTGAATCCCAGGTTTCTTCCTGGGATACCACCGGGGGAAATGATGATGGCTTCAGCGGAAAATATTCGTACATAAGCCGGAACACAGACAGCAGTCTGGTGCTGATCGATATCCACGGCGCTGGTGTGATCAACCGGATATGGACCCCAACACCAACACAGGATACCCTGGATTTTTTTATTGATGATGACCGGCATCCGGTACTGTCCATCAGATATGAAGATCTTTTTTCAGGCCTGGTTTTCCCGTTTGTGGCCCCGTTGTGCGGAAATCAGCTCGGCGGATATTATTGTTACTTTCCCATCCTCTTTCAGAAAAGCTGCCGCATTGTTGCCAGAGCCAAAAAAATGCAGTTTCATCAGATCGGGTACCGGCTGTATCCCAAAAATTCGCGGGTAGAGTCTTTTACCACGGAAATCGCAGGCAGCGAAAAAGAAATTCTTTCCCGCATTGACCGTTTGTGGAACAAAGAGAACCGGAGCATGACAGATTTTATTCCGGGGGACCAGAAAAATTTAGAGACCGCCACGGCCGACTTTGAAATCAAACCCGGCGAAAAGGCAACCCTGTTTGACTTCCGGGAAGCCGGCAGGATACTGGGTATCGAGTTTTATATGGATGGCAACTGCACGGAGTTCAACAAAAACATTGACTTGCAGGTGCA
>DASRLM010000389.1:0-5083 GCA_035648455.1 Puia sp.
CAGGCCATCGACAAGCTGGATGAATGTTTACTGGTGGAGGGATATACGGATGTCATATCCCTGCATCAGGCCGGCATCGAAAATGTAGTGGCCAGCGGGGGCACTTCCCTCACTCCGGACCAACTCAGACTCATTAAAAAATACACCTCCAACCTGACCATATTGTATGATGGCGATGCCGCTGGAATAAAAGCGGCGCAAAGGGGGATGGACCTGGCATTTGAAGAAAGCCTGCAGGTTAAACTGGTGCTGATTCCAAACCAGGAAGATCCCGACAGTTACGTGCGTAAAATGGGGGCCGCGGCATTCCTGGATCTCATTGCTGAAAACAAAAAAGACTTTATTCTTTTTCAGTTGGAAACATCGCTGGCGGCTGCCGGTGACGACAGCAACCGGAAGGCACAACTGGTAAACCAGATAGCTGAAACCATTTCACGCATCAATAAGGCGGAAGACTTCACACGGCAGCAGGATTATATCCGACGGTCATCCGAATTGCTGAAGGTGGACGAGAACGGTCTCAATACCCTGGTGAATAAATTCATACGCGAACGGGTTACCAAATTCGAAAACAGGGCGGCAATATCTGCCAGGCATAAACAAGAGGAAGCGGGTTCGGTCAGTCCGGAAATTGATGAAGGATTGCTTGATCTGCTGAACAAGGACGAACAGCAGGAACGGGCCATTGTGCGGAGTTTACTGGAATTCGGGTTGAAACCCTGGGACGAAGAAAAACGTGTGGCTGACTACATGCTGCAGGAATTTGTGGATGAAGACATGATGGATAATAAAAGCCTGATCAATATCCTGCACATCTACAGAGAATGGTATGATCAGGGCCAGGAACCAACCGCGCGTAACTTCCTTTATCAGGAAGATCAGCAGCTGAGTACGCTGGTGGTATCCATTATGGATTTCCCCTATGAGGTCAGTGAAAACTGGAAAACATTTTTTGAAGGAAAAATTTCAACCCGCGAAGAATTGTATAAAGAAGAGGTGCAATCCACGCTAACCTATCTCAAGCTCCGGAAAATCCGCCGTCTCATGGACATGAATCAGAAAGACCTGGAGCGTTCCCATAACCAGGAAGAACAGATGATGTTCATGCAAACGCATCTTCACCTCAAAAAAATGGAAAAGGAATTAATGGGAAGTTCCGGAACGGTGATTGTGAAAATGTAAAGTACTTTTATTGTTGTTGATGGTTAGCGAACCGCCAAAGCAGCAACCGCGCGTCCCACTTTTCCAAAACGGGTGGCAGTCCAAACATGATCCAGAGTAATTTCATTGATGCCCTCAAACCCGGCCTGGGTGATACAGGACCAACTGCATTCCCTGTTCAGGGTAGTTACAATTTTGGAGCTGGTTTTAGGGTAAGCCACCCAGAATTTACCGCCTTTGCCGAGTGCCGGCAATAATTCGTGAATGATGCCACGGAGCTGATTCTCATTGACGGCAAAAACCAGTGCGAAATCGATCTTCTTGATCTTCAGCAGCGGGGTGATGTTTTTAGAAAAGGCCAGCTTGGAAAACTGTTTCTCTATCGAAGAAGGGAGACCCTGAATTAAAATGCTTTTTTCTTCTTTGAGCTCCAGCTTATCCAATAATGAGATTGACATGCGTAGATTATTTAATTTCCGGAAGGGAATTAACGGGCTGCAAAGGTAGAAAATTCCAGCCGGAAGTAAAAGAAAAAGGGTCGTTAACTTGAAAATAGGGTGCGATAACCAGGGAATTAACAGGAATTGAGCTTGCCTTTCCCATTTCCCATTTAAGAAACCGGCCTGCGGGGCCTTCTTTTATCCCTGTATTTCAGAATGGGGATCTTGCTTTCATTCCCCCTCAACAGGCGGCTGATATTTTTCTGATGGGTTAGAATGACTAAAAGGGCAACGGCTATGGCAAAAGCCCGGTACAGAGGCTCTTTTTCATTGAAAATAAAAAGGATCAGTACGGCAAACGCAATACTGGCCAATATCGAACTGAGAGACACAAACCGGGTGAGGTAAAGGCATAAAAGAAATACGCCCACACAATATACAGCTACTATGGGCTGAATCGCGAGGATCATGCCAAACAGGGTGGCTACGCCTTTTCCCCCGCGGAAATCGGCCCACAAAGGAAAGATATGGCCTACCACTGCAGCCAGTCCCAGGCCCACCATCAGGTTGGTCCGGTCCCATTCATTATGCATGTAAAAAGGAAGAACAATGTAGAGACTGGTAGCAACCACCCCTTTAAGCACATCTACCGACATCACGATGGTACCCCATTTTGAACCCAGCACCCGGAATGTATTGGTGGCGCCCGCATTTCCGCTGCCATAATCCCGGATGTCTACCCCGAAGAAGTAACGGCTTATCCAAACCGCAGTGGGGATCGAACCAATCAGGTAAGCAAAGAAAATAAATAAGACCTCCTTCATGAAAGCTTAGGGATAGTTGGATTTCAAAAATAACAAAAAAAAGCTAAAAAACCTCGGTGATTTAACTGGAGATTGCACCTTTTTTTAAACTGAAACTCATCCAGTTGTCCCGGGTAAATAAAATATTCATCAAAAAACCCGCATCCGCCGCGGTTTGCCGGATTTTATCTTCATCTCCGGTTAGCACACCGCTCCCGATCATAACGCCATTTTCATCCAGATGTTGCCGGAAAGATTCCATGTTTTGAAGGATAACTGCCAGATTGATGTTGGCCAGAATGATGTCGAATATACCTTCTCCGTCAAGCGTGCCTTTTTGTTCCAGGGATATGTGTATGGCCTGGTTGACCGCTATATTCTCTTTTGCATTTTCTATACTCCATTCGTCGGTGTCCAGGGCCCTGATCTGCACCGAACCCTTTTTTTCTGCCAGTATCGCCAGCACACCGGTTCCGGTTCCGAAATCCAGCACCGTTTCCGCATAAAAATCCAGGGTCTGCATGGCCTGCAGCATCATAAAAGTGCTGGCATGATGACCGGTTCCGAAACTCATTTTCGGTGTGATGATCAGTTCATGCTGCACAGTTGAAATGGCTGGATGGAAATCAGCCCGGATGGCGCAAAAATCATCCAGGATCACCGGAAGGAAATCCTTTTCCCACGCTGCATTCCAGTTTTCCGGCTGAATTTGTTTTACCGAAAAAAGATTTTCCTTTTTCCCTTTCAATTCCTTTGCATCCCCAATCGTTTGTCTTAACCGGGATTCATCATACAGCCCTTCCGGAATAAATGCATGAAGCAGATTTTCTTCTTCTTCAAATCCTTCAAACCCGATATGACTCAGCCTGGCAACCAGGATATCCGATTCCGCATCGTCTTTTACGGGAATGGAAATAGCAATATAGGTGCTCATTAAAGTATTTTGTATAAGCGGCGCCGGATTAAATCAAAAAGGAGGCCATCAGCCTCCTCTTTATTTAAATTGTTTTATTCCCTGTTATCCTGGTGTTCAGTTTGCGGCCTTCCTTCCGGCTTCGGCATCAGTGCTTTCCTGCTGAGTTTAAATTTTCCGGTTTTATTATCCACGCCGATCAGTTTTACTTTTACCATGTCCTGCTCATTCAATACGCCGTCCATACTTTCCAGTCGTTTCCAGCTCACCTCACTGATGTGCAGCAATCCCTGCTTACCCGGAAGGAATTCCACAAAGGCTCCGTAAGGCATAACAGATTTTACTTTAGCCTCGTACACGGTACCCACCTCAGGAACCGCAACAATGCCCTTGATCCAGGCTACTGCTTTATCCAGCCCTTCCTTGGCTGGGCTGAATATGCTCACTTCACCGTAGTTGCCCACTTCCTCCAAATTGATGGTGGCTCCCGTTTCCCGCTGAATTTCCTGAATGATCTTACCCTGCGGCCCGATGACGGCGCCGATGAATTCCTTATCGATGAATATTTTTTCCATTCTCGGTGCATGCGGTTTCACCTCTTCCCTGGCAGCGGGCATGCAGGCATACATCGCTTCCAGAATATGCAGCCTTCCCTTACGCGCCTGTTCCAGGGCTTCGCGCATGGTTTCCATGCTGAGCCCGTCAACCTTGATATCCATCTGCACACCGCAGATGCCGTCGCGGGTGCCGGTTACTTTAAAATCCATATCCCCAAGATGGTCTTCATCACCCAGAATATCCGTAAGCACGGCGTATTTATTGTCTGAAGGCCGGGTGATCAACCCCATGGCCACACCACTTACGTGTTTGGCGAAAGGAACACCAGCGTCCATCAGGGCCAGGGAACCGGCACAAACGGTAGCCATGGAAGAAGAACCGTTGGATTCCAAAACATCGCTCACCAGCCTAACCGTGTAGGGATAGTCCTTGCCGGGCATCATTTTTTTCAAAGAACGCATGGCCAGGTTTCCATGTCCCACTTCCCTGCGTGCAGGCGCGCGCATCATCTTCACTTCGCCGGTAGAAAAAGGTGGAAAATTATAATGTAAAATAAATTTCGTATAGTCTGATTTCGCAGCGCTTTCCACCAGCAGTTCGTCCAGGGGTGTTCCCAGGGTTACGGTGGTCAGCGCCTGGGTTTCACCGCGGGTGAATAAGGCAGAGCCATGCGGTGTAGGCAAAGGATCCGTTTCCATGGATAAGGGCCTTACCTGATCCAGGCTGCGGCCATCAAGCCTTATGGATTCATCCACGATCATATTGCGGACCACTTCCCATTGCAGGTCGGCGTAATATTTTTTAACCAGTTTTTTGTCGGCGTCCGTTAATTCTTCCCCCAGACTTTCAATCAGTCCTTTCTTTACAGCGTCATAGGCTTCGCTGCGGTCATGCTTGCTGCTTCCCGCCCGGGAAATCTGATAGATTTTATCTTTGGCGAAAGCAACCACTTTAGCCTGTAGCGCCTCATTCTGTTCAGGTTTTTTATAATCCCGTTTTGCTTTTAAGCCGACTTTATTCCGCAGTTCTTCCTGGCCCCTGATCTGGATACGAATGGCGTCATGCGCCACCTCGAGCGACCGGATCAGGTCCTCTTCGCTGCACTCGTTGGCTTCTCCTTCCACCATCAGCAGGTTTTTCTCTGTTGCGGCAATAAGGAATTCGAGGTCCGCTTTCTCCAGTTGGGTGCGGGTGGGATTCACTATGAA
>DASRLM010000390.1:0-2830 GCA_035648455.1 Puia sp.
CCGTATTGTAGCCCCGGCTATAAATCTGGTAGCCCGCTTTCATGTCGGATAGGATGCGTTTCAACTGCGTAAGCTTCTCCAAATCAAGGGTCAGCTGCTGCAAATCCTGGGCCTGCGCGTTGGCTTTAATGCCAACAGGCAACATCAGGAGAACGATAAGCCCAAGCCGCATAAGTTTCTTAATGTGTTCCATACAAGCTTTTAAGGGAGTGAATGTCTTTTGGCTCGTTAATCTTATCTTGCCCGATCAGCGCCGCCTGGTTACAAAAATGGATCGCAAAACGGTAGTTGCTCAGCATGGCGGCGTGGATGACATTAATGCGTTTCAGCCGCTCGCTGTCGTTCATTTCCACTTTATTATTTGAAACGAGTTTTTGCAGCTCGGTTAGTTGCTGCTTGCAATCTTTTAATACCGCGGCTTTTACCGTCTCGTAATAGATTTCGTTGGGGAGCCGGATGAATTCCGTATTAATGTCTTTTTGCCAATTCAAAATATCTTTGACCTGGCTGCTGTTTTTCACCGCGGGGCTGACGATTTTCAAGCCGGCGTAATAGCGATTGTGCAGATCAAACTCATTTTTTACCGAACTGCCAATGGAGCCCAGGCCATTTTGCGCGATCCGGTAACCCGTTTCGACAGCCGTAGCGTAAGCCTTTAGTGCAGCGATCTGCTGTAGCAAATATTTTTTCTGCGTGCCCTTTTGGTCAAACCACTCGCCAAAAGTCTGCGCTTTGGCGGCGATGCTGAACAGCAACAATAGGCCGCATGCAGAACCTTTCAGCCTTCGCCTCCCGATAGCTACCGGGATTGCTTTTATTTTAATGAATGCCATAATATTGTTTTAGGGTGAGCAACTCTTGTTCATCTCTTGCCCGTTGCAGGCTGAGCATTTCGTTTTGTGTATTAAATTGCTTTAGGTCGCTGTAGTTGCCATCCAGCCGGTCACCGGCTTTATTGATGAGTTCCAGCCGTTGTTCATCGCTCATCTGCGTCTGGTTACGTTGCACTGCCATCATGATCTGGTTCAGATTTTTTAAGATAGCATCTAATATCCCGGCGTAGACCCGCTGCATCTGGGACAGTTCAGCAGCCGAAAAATGCGGGTCATTATGAAAGAGGTTCCAGTATTGCTTATACGCGCTCACCAGCCCGGCCTGTTTCAAGGTCAGATCTTTGATCCGCCGGTAGAAGAGAATATAAGACTTGATCTGTCCCAACTCAGAATAATAGTTGCTATATAACTGTTGCTGCTTGCCGGACCAGCCGGCGATCTCCGCCAGCTTAAGCTTACTTAACTCGTTCTCCAATAGTTTCTGCGCGTTTTGCAGCCAGATGGTTTGATTCTGCATTCGCTGTACCTTCAGGTCGATGGCGCGGATCACCCGGCCGGCCGTTTGGCTTAAGACGGTCCCTGCCACGAGCTGGGCATCGGCATGGGTTACTGCTGTCACCAGTATTGCAAATAAGATTGACTTTTTCATGCGGCGCTCCTTTCTTCCAGAACGATCATCGCAATGGCCTTGCGGATGTCCCCGTATTTTCTGGTGTAAGCCTGAACTTTGGCTTTTTCAGCTGACTCCGTGGTGTAGGTCCAGTATTCTTCGCGGCTTACTTCTGTGCGGTAAACGCGGGAAAACTGCCCGTTTAAAGAAATAAAGACCTCTTTATAGTGATAGTTTTCATCGTTCGCCCGGTTCATGCTCATGATGAGCGCGGTCTCTTTATCGGTGATTCCTAAAAGCTGCTGGATCTTCGGAAAGTCGTTCTGGTATTTGCGCTGATCCAGTAGGATCTTGCAATCACTGTTGTTAATGATCGCCTGTTTTACAACCGGCGAACTGATGATATCTTCGATATCCTGGGTTACTACCAGCGCTTCCCCGAAATATTTACGAACGGTTTTAAACAGGTACTTGATATATTCCGCCATACCCTCCCTGGCGATGGCCTTCCAGGCTTCTTCGATCAGGATCATCTTGCGGACGTCCTTTGGCAATTTTCGCATTTTGCTTACAAAGGTCTCCATGATGATCAGGGTTACGACCGGGAACAAAATAGGATGGTCCTTAATGTTATCCAGCTCAAAAACGATAAATCGTTGTTGCAGCAAGTCCAGGTTCTCATGCGCATTCAGCAGGAAATCATATTCACCGCCTTTGTAATAGGGACGTAGCACGAACAACAGGTTATCCAGGTCAAAATGCTGGTCCTTAACTTTTGATTTTTTCATGGTTTCCATAAAGTCCTTCTTCAGGAATTCATAAAAGCTGTCAAAGCAGGGGAAGCCAGGCCGTGATTCGTAATAGCGGAACAAGGCGTCTGAGATGGCGATATATTCCGAGCGCAGGATACCCTCATCCTCCTTCTTCCAGAGGGCAAGGATCATCGCCTTGATGCTTTCTCTTTTTTCCGTATCCAGCTCGTCACCGGGAGCAATGTAGAATGGGTTAAAGCTGATCGGCTTGGTATCTGTATAGGTGAAATAATACCCCCCCGCAAAGTCACACAAACCCTGATAACTGTGCCCGACATCAACCAGGACAATATGCGCGCCCTGTTCATAATAGCTCCTGAGCAGGTGGTTGGTGAAAAATGATTTGCCGCTTCCGGATGGCCCAAGGATAAACTTATTGCGGTTCGTCGTAACGCCGGTTTTCATCGGTTCATCGCTCAGGTCGACATGAAGCGGCTTTCCGCTCAAACGGTCACCGAGCCGGATGCCGCAGGGTGAAAGCGATGTTCGGTAGTTGGTTTCGTTATTAAGGAAACAGGCCGCCTGCTCGGCGAAGGTGTCGAAGGTGTCATTCATGGGGAAGTTACCGGCATTGC
>DASRLM010000391.1:0-3605 GCA_035648455.1 Puia sp.
GGTTTCATATATTGACTGATGTCCAACACTTTTTCTTTTGGAACGATTCCGGTGGCAGGCAGCGCCAGCACAACAATATCCTTATAGTAAGTTTTTCGGGCTTCCACTTCAATCTTACTGAATAATCCTGTTTTCACATCGTAAACCGGAAAGGGCATATTCGCATGCGGATCCACTTGCGGTCTCTCCAGCATCAGGCTGAAATGCGAGTTACCCGGAATTTTTTTAGTGCTCCAGCAAAGTTCCTGCATGGAAAGTTCCGGGCTGATCCAGGGACCTCCGCTGCTTTCATAACCCGGACAGTTAAACATCCCGAAATCCATGCCCAGTCTTTTTGATTCTTCCGCAGCAAAGCGCACCAGTTTCCACCAAGGCTCCGTCCAGGAAATGATGCCGGGTGTGGGCGATTTTCCGATCACGTCACTCCAGGGGGTGGTGGCATCAGCGAGACTGAACATGGTGGTCCTGTTGAATCCTTCCTGCTTTAGTGCTTCGAGATCTTTGGTGATGCCCGCTTTGCTGATGTTGGAACCCATCCACATCCAGAGAACACCCGGTTTTGCAGATTCCGGAGGCGACATGAAAAGACGGGCCGGATCCTGTTCAGCGTTATTTGTCCGACGGACCTGCGCATAGCCATCCGCAGAGCCAAATATCAGGATCAGCAAAAGGAAAAACATTCCACGGCATTTCATGGTTTACTTTTTTTCCTTGTTTCAGGCGTGCCTGGTCCTGATCAGGTGGTTTGGAAAATCTTCCACGCGCTCGCAGCATATTTGTTCCATCACCTGCTGCAATTGGGTTTTCAGGATCGCAATAGTATGGTTGCCGCCCGATTTTCCCAATGCAGCCGCCCCATACATAAAGGTCCTTCCCAGGAAAGTAAATTTTGCGCCGGATGCGAGGGTTCTGGCGATGTCCGGGCCCGAACGGAGACCGCTATCCATCATGACTTTTATTTTATCTCCGTAATTGGCTGCAATTTTTTCGAGTGCATGAATGGTGGACTGGCCCGCGTCCAGCTGACGGCCTCCATGATTAGATACAATGATACCATCCAGCCCCAGTTTAATGGCTCGTTCCGTATCCATTTCACCGGCCACCCCTTTTAATACCAGCTTGCCCTTCCACATGTCGCGGATGGGTTTTATTTTTTCTTCATTCAATCTTCCGGTAAAGGTCTGGTCCATAAACATACCCAGCCGCTGCATATTCATATTTTTGGGCATGTAGGGTTTTAATATCTGGAAAGAGGGCTGACCATGACGGAGTGTTTTTAATGCCCAGTTCGGCTTGCCCGCAATCTGCAACATGTTGTTCAGGGTCATTCTCGGCGGCATGGCCAAACCGTTCCGGATGTCCCGGGGACGGAATCCGAAAGTGGGCACGTCACTCAGTATAACCAGTACGGGACATTGCGCCGCTTCAGCCCGTTTTAATATCTTATCTCGAAGGCTGTTTTCGGTCGGATGGTATAATTGAAACCAGGCCCTCCCTTCCGTAAGTTCAGCAATGCGTTCAATATTGCTGGTACTCACCGTGCTTAATATAAATGGGATGTTGTGTTCAAAGGCGGCCCTCGCCAGGATTTCCGGGGCATTGGGCCATATCAGTCCCTGTAAACCCACCGGGGCGATTCCAAACGGGGCATCATAAACATGTCCGAACAATTCTGTTTTCATGTCGGAACCCGCGTGTCTGGTCAGATACTGGGGCATCAGTTCGACCTTCCTGATCTCATCCGTGTTTTTAAACAGGTTGACATCTTCATTACAACCCCCGTTCAGATATTCAAAGGCGAAGCGGGGAATTCTTTTTTTTGCCTTTTTTTCCAGATCATTTATGGCGGGGTATTTCGGATTGTATTGAAATTTCATTTCTTCGGGTTTACTATTAAATTTTATGTTGAATAAATCAGAACATCCGGGCGACTGCTGCCCGGTTAACGTTTGCGCGGATAAGGGCGGAAATAATTATAATTAAATTTAAGGTGCCTGAATACATGACGGATATTCCTGATCAGCCAATGATCGCTCTGGCTTAGGTAACTCCTCTTTACCGTACTGGGTTCATCATCCGGATTATACTGATCAAACAAACTGTTATAATCGTCGTAAAATAATCCTTTACCCCTGTGCCGGAGAAAAGACAACATCATCCGGTATTCGGTCACATCGGATTTAACGCCCTCTTCATATCTGCCGAATTTTTCCAAAAAACCGGATCTTCTCAGGTGCGGATGGTCACTGTAATAATAAAATTTTTCATATCCCCATTTGAAGGGTCCAAAATCCATGCGGGAGAAACCATTGGCCAATGGTTTCAAATACGGGTACTTACGGTACGCATAAAACCTGACCAGATCCAGATCGTTCATCTTTTTCAGACAATCCAAAGAAAATACCAGCTTTTCGGGAAATAGAGGCTGCGGAATAAAATCCTCCTGAACATACAGGGTATATTCCGTTTCAACAGCATCCTGACCCTGATTCAGGTTATGACCCAGCCCCTTATTTACCCCTGAACTCACCAGTTGAAAAGGAAACCTGCTTTTCAGAAAAGCAATCTTCTCCTGGTGAAATGTGTTACTGGCATCGTCCGAAACAATTATATTTCCAAATGAACACTTTAAATTCTCAAATGCAAGGAGTAATCTTTCTAATGAGGCGCTTCTGTTGTAATGGGTAATGAGTAAAGTAACATCCGGAAATGTAAAATCCATATAGGCTCCGACGCTTTTAAGGCTAAATATACTATAAAAAGCCACGACCGCATTCAGGATTTCCTTATTGACATGAAACATTGGTCTTGATCCCATGTACAGCGATAAGGCTTGGGTTTCTTTACTCCGCAACCAACTGAAGACCCGTTTTCGTAAACTGTATTTTATGCTGCTTGTATAAATTACCGATGGTCATTTTGAAAGTTTTCTTGCTCATGCTAAAGAAAGCATAGATCTCTTCCGGAGAAGATTTATCGTGATAGGGCAGATAACCGTCGTTCTCCTGCAACAACCGGAGAACCTTTACCGTTTCATCTTCCACCCGGCCATAACCCGGTTTTCCGGCAACAACATCGATTTTGTTTTCGGGTAAAATATTTTTTATAAATCCGGGAAAACGGTCGCCAATGGCAACGATCCGGTACACTTCATTAAAATGTAATATACCGGTATGCCTGTTGTTGATGATGACCACATATCCGATATCGGTTCGGCGGTAGACCAGCAATTCCACTTCCTCTTTCTCTTTCACCGTCAGCTGCTCGTTCGATAAAAAGTGTTCCAGTTTTTCTGTCGCCGCCAGCCGGCCGGTTTGTTCATCCATCACAATTTTTACCAGGTATTCACCCATGGGTTGCATAAAGCCCTGCATGGCGGATTTCGGAATAAAAAGATCCTTCATCAGTCCCCAGTCCAGGAATGCACCCACCGGTGTTGTACTCACCACCCTCAGCTTAACCATATCTCCCAATACGCCAAAGGGCTGCTGGGTAGTGGCGATGGGCCTGCCTTCCCCGTCGTGGTATAAAAATACCTTTAACTCGGTCCCCAATTTTGTTCCGGCAGGAATAAACCGGGTTGGCAACAGGATGCCGGATTCTCC
>DASRLM010000392.1:0-4174 GCA_035648455.1 Puia sp.
ATGGAAACTCTGAGTAAACAACGGTCACTCCTTAGCACCTGCTGTTTTATGAGCAGACATATTGTCAGCGGAATTTTTATGCTGCTGCTGCTTTCTTCATCATTGCGGGCGCAGGTGGTGATTTTAAGTTCAAGCCTTAACAGCTATAATATCACCCCCCAGTCAATGTGTGCTGTTACGATGATGAATTACGGAAATCCCACACAGGTGTATCTTCAGGCAAGACTGACCAATTCCGCAGGAGTTCCATTGCTGGTGGTGCGAAGTGCGGCGTTTACCCTGAAAAAAGGAATGAATGCCCCCGGGAGCCTTTCCATCGGCATACAGTCCGCCCAGTTCGGAACCCTCTCACAGGGTGAATACATTAAATCCTCCCATATCCTTCCATCGGGAAAATTCCGGTTCTGCTGCTCTGTCGTTCCGGTGACCAATACCGAAGGAGATGATTTCTGCGATGACCTGGAATCGGATATTTCATCTTTTCTGAACCTGGTAAGTCCTGATGATAAGGATACCATCGATACCCGGAACCCCTTGCTGATCTGGAATCACAGCGAACCTTTCAACCTGCTTGCTTCCGGGGAATATTTCCGGCTGATTCTTGTAGAGCTGAAAACCGGACAAACCGCCGAATCCGGCATCGCAACCAATACCCCCCGCTACATGAAGATCAACCTGTGCTCCCACCAGGTGCAGTATCCTTTTGATGCCTATGAGCTTGAGAATGGCAAGCGCTATGGATGGCAGGTGCAGAAAATCAGCAGCGGGGTCATTGAAGATAAGTCGGAAGCCTGGGAGTTTATCATCGAACCGGAAAACGCGGTTCATGAAAGTAAGTACGCGTCGTTAAAAAAAATCCTCGATGCGGGTTATTACATGACGGAAAGCAACAAAGTGTTTTTTAAGTTCGAGGAAAGTTACGGCAGCGGTAAAATTCAATGCAGGATTTATGATTCGAAACGCCATATGGTACTGCCAAAGACAAAATCCGATGCCGCCCGTAACGTGAGTGTTGATTTCAAACAGAACGGCTATAATCGCTTTGTCATTGACTTAAATGAACTCGATATCAAAACGGGATTTCACACCCTGGAGGTGAAAAATGAAAAAAACGAAATCTTTTTACTGAAATTTTACGCAAATTAAATTTTGATAATCCATGAGAAATAAAAGCGCCTTCTTTTTTGCCCTGCTCTTCCTGCTTTCCTTAGGGTGGGGTATCTACATGCATTTTTCAGCTCCCAAAACGGCCTTTATCATCATCCAGGATGTTTATAACGGCTATGACATGAAAAAGGAGATGGAGAAAAAGTTCAACCAGACCAAGGATGCAAGACAAAAGATACTGGACAGCCTTGCTTTTGAATTGAATATCCTCGGCAAGAAAGTGCAGGACGAGCATGAGAAGAACCCAGCCAACCTCGAACAGTTTAAATCCAGGCGCGAGGAGTACTTGCAGCGCAAGCAGAATTCCGAGGAGGACAACAACCAGCTTTCCAAACAGTACGACCAGGAAATACTCACCCAACTGAACCAGTATGTAAAGGATTATGGCAAGGAAAATGGCTATACCTATATCTTTGGCAATGACGGGAACGGTTCTCTTATGTATGCAAAGGAAGGAAAGGATATTTCAAAGCAGGTCATCGAATACATCAATGAAAAATACAAAGGAGTGAAATGAGAACAAAAAACATATTATACAGCACCGTAATATCAGGTGCCTTTGTTACCGGGATTCTATTTTCGTCCTGCATCAAAAATCCCAACGAAGCTTCATCCCCGGGTTACAATGAAAAAAACATCTCCCTTTCTCTTTCGCCTTCCGAATATGTTGCCTGGGTGAGAAATATAGACAACGGGCTGAGAAAAGAAAAGACCATAGAAGACCTTACTTTTTCCGTGCAGTACAAACCCTACCCGTACATAGTCTGCCTGGAAGAAAAGAAAAACACCCTTGCAGACAGCATTGTAAAAAACAGGATTTCAGGACTCGATGGAATGCAGTATTTTGATCTGAAAATTGCATTGAACGCCTCCCAGGGTGAATTGTTGAAATACAAAGCCGGAAATTCCTATGAATATGACAGGAGGGTCAAATATTTTGCTTTTGAAATGCAAAAAGACATCCGCCTTCTGGATGGAACCGATACGCTCCCCTGCGCCCTGTTTCATTTTGAACGCACCTATGATGTGGCGCCTTACAGCACCTTCCTCCTTGGATTTACTCCCGGGAAAGATGCAAGGTCAGAAGAAAAAACATTGATTTTTTACGACCGCACCTTCGGCAAGGGCACCGTTAAATTTACATTCAGAAATATAGAACTTACCAATATTCCAAAGCTTAAAACCTTATGAGAAAGTTAAAAAAATTTAAATCAAAATTCGGGCTGGGGCTGAGAAAAACGCTCGCCATAAAACTTGTATTAGCCATGCTGTTGCAGCTGGTTAACCCTGTGCGTCTTTTTGCCCTTACCGGAGGTCCCAGTCAGCCCGAAGTGCAGAGTTTTGAACCCGTGGGAACATCAGACATGGTGGACCTGTTCTCGGGGGATTTCAATTACAATATACCCCTTCTGGATGTGGAAGGCTACCCGGTGAATATCAGCTACCATTCCGGCATCACGATGGACCAGGAGGCAAGTTGGGTGGGATTGGGATGGAATATCAATCCGGGTGTCATCAACCGCAGCATGCGTGGATTACCGGATGATTTTAACGGAGACCCCGTGACCAAGGAGTTCAATATGAAGCCCAATAAAACCTTCGGACTGAAAGGAAGTCTCGGATTTGAATTGTTCGGGCTGCCTAACCTTGGTGCCAGTGTCGGTATAGGTGTTCATTACAACAATTACAATGGGATAGGGATAGAAGAATCCCTTAATCTTTCTCTTAACTTAAGCCCTTCTGCCTCCAGCCCTTTAACCTGCGGCTTGGGTATAGGAGTTACTTCCAGCAGTGATGACGGGCTAAGCATTCAGCCATCCCTGAGTTTCAGCGCAGGGATAAAAACAAAAACAAATTCAGAAGTTTCACTCGGACTTTCTGTAGGCACCTGCTATAATTCCAGGGGAGGTCTGAGGCAACTTACTATTGGTGCAAGTTTGTCCACATCTGCCAAGGAGCAAAGAACCAATTCAGAGACTAATAAAAAAGAGGAATCAAATCTCGCAGGCAGTCATGAGATAGGTTCATCCTCTTTTGATTTCGGGATGCCTACCTATTCTCCTTCTGCGGGACTTCCAATGCAGAACCTTTCCATTACCGGGAATTTCAGGCTCGGTGGCGCCTTTGCAGGAGCTTTCGCCAACGTAACCGTCGGTGGATATTATTCAGGCCAGCAGCTGGCTACCAATTATGTCACTAATCCTGCATACGGCTATATGAATTCCGACCAGGCAGTGAATATGGATAATGCCTTATACGATTTCAACAGGGAAAAAGATGGTAATTTCACTCCCAATACACCCGCTTTACCTGTTACCAATTTCACTTATGACATATTCTCGGTCAGCGGCCAGGGGGTGAGCGGCAGCTACCGTCCCTTCAGGGGTGACCTGGGACATGTTTACGATCCCAAATGCAAGACCACCAGCGACGGGTATTCCATCGGAGCGGAAGTGGGCATCGGGTGGATATTTCATGCAGGTCTTGATGTAACTCTGAACGATGTTACAACCACAACCCAGGACTGGATAGATGACAATGCAGCAGGATCCAACCTAACCTTTCAGAAAAAAACAGGCAACGCGCTTTATGAGAATTATTATTTCAAGGAAGCCAATGAAAAATCTGTCGATACCGATCCTGCTTTTTTTGCAAGTGCAGGTGGCGAGAACCCGGTCAGCATAAAACTCGATAACAACTCCACCTTCAGCACCATTACCGACGGTTCTTATTCCGAAGGTGGTGGTCCTTCTGCAAATGTCCGGGCAGCCCGCGACCAGAGAAGCCAGCCCATGTCGGTAGTCTCCAGGGGTGACCTGGATAGTTTTGCATTATCTCCTCCTGATGTAAATCTACTTCCTGTCGACAATAATGATCCCGGCAAAGCGAAAACGCATCATATGGCGGAAATGAGTATCCATAAAACTGATGGATCCAGGTATGTATATGGCATTGCCGCCTATAATACCCGCCAGGAAGAAACCACCTTTGCAGTGGGTCTCAATTC
>DASRLM010000393.1:0-3888 GCA_035648455.1 Puia sp.
GCGGTAGCTTTCCATGCGCACTCCGCTGGTATGATGGGTTAACAGCGGAACGCGTGCATGAACCAGGTAAGGCCCTCCATATTTTCGAACGTGTTCAAATACCTGGCGCATACAGTGATAGGATTGTTCGAAATCTGCCCCGTCAATTTTTATTCTCTCCATGCCCTCAAAACCACCGGCATAAAAGAAGGCATCCATGGCACGGGCCTCTTCGGCGGTAACACTGATTCCCCAGCCATTGTCCTGAACAAGATAAATAATGGGCAGTCTTTTCAGCACCGCAAACTGAAATGCTTCGCTTACTTCTCCTTCCGTGATGCTGGCATCGCCGAAAGAACAAAGCACCACCGGCGACACTTCCCCTTTATTCAGTTGTTCCCTGTAAGCAATTCCCTGGGCAATACCAGTTGCCGGAATCGCCTGCATGCCCGTAGCGCTGCTTTGATGAATGATCGTAGGTTTATCAGGGCCCCTGTAACTGGGATGCGCATAGTAGGATCTTCCGCCGGAAAAAATATCACCGGCCTTCGCAAGCAACTGCTCCATCAGGATATAAGGCGAAAAGCCCAGACCCAGCAAAAGGCTTTCATCCCGGTAATAAGGACTTACATAATCACAAGGCTGAAGTTGAAAGGCGACAGCCAGCTGAATGGCTTCATGCCCCGATGATACCGAATGCACATACTGGCAAATGGACCGGTTATCTTCATACACACCGGCCATTGCCCGGGCCATGCACATATACTGATATGCCTTGAGAAGGATTCCGGAATCGGTCATGCGGGATGCTTAAAATGTAAAAACCTTTCCGGTATGGGTCCGGTTTCTGACCGCCGGATTATTTAATTTCCAGTGCAAGCAGGCTTTCGTCTTCAATGAAGCCTTCGAGTTCATCTCCCACTACGCATTCCCCGACGCCGGCTGGTGTACCGGTAAAGATCAGATCGCCGATATTGATGGAAAAAAAAGTGGAAATATAGGCAACGATCTTATCAAAATTATGCAGCATCAGGGAAGAACTGCCCTGCTGTACCAGTTCTTTATTTTTATAGAGACAGAAATTGATTTCCTTTTTATTCTTTACATTCTGAAAGGGCAGCCATTTCCCTACGGCCGCGGAATTGTCCCAGGCTTTTGCTTTTTCCCAGGGAAGTCCCTTTTCCTTCAATTCATTCTGAATATCCCGGGCGGTAAAATCAATGCCCACGCTTACGGCATCGTAATATTTTGATGAGAATCTTTCCTGTACGTATTTCCCGTTTTTTGAAATGCGCAGAACGAGCTCACATTCATAATTCAGCTCATTGGTAAATTCAGGATAGTAAAAAGGGGTATGGGCCTGCAGCAGGGCGCTTTTTGGTTTCATGAAGATAACGGGTTCCTCAGGTACCTCATTATTCAATTCTATGGCATGTGCAACGTAGTTTCGACCAACGCAGAATATTTTCATATTCAATTAAGGTTTTAGATAGAAGATTCCATTCCAAGGCTGTCCTTTATGCCGGAAAAGGCATGGGACCGGATCATAGGAGATTGAATATGAACATCCGCGGTACTTGCCGCGGATTCGACCGCTAAAATAATGATTCCCAATTACAAATCATAGCGTTATCAACATTTTGTTGTAATCATTCATGGTTCGTTCCAGGCCTGCCGTAACAAAACTTTCTATTACCTGCACGGCCTTTTCATTCTTCAGTTTAACCAGGGGCAGATCTTCCGGATTCCAGCGGCCCAAAACATATTCCACCTGCATGCCCCGGGGAAAATTATTTCCTATTCCGTAGCGCAGCCGCGGATATTGTTCGGTTTGCAGCTCTTCAGACAGGCTTTTCAGGCCGTTGTGACCCGCATCGCTGCCTGACGGCCTGAGGCGCAGCCTGGATAAAGGCAGCGCCAGATCATCGGCAATAACCAGCAACCGATCCATCGGAATTTTTTTCCGGTCCAGCCAATATTTTACCGCTTTCCCACTGAGGTTCATATAGGTTGTTGGCAGGATGCAGGTAAGTGTTCTTCCCTTGAATTTAATTTCTGAAAGGGCCGCCAGCCGGTCGCTGGAGAAGGACCCGCCGTGTTTGGCAACCAGTGCAGCCACCACGTCAAATCCGATATTGTGACGTGTTCCTTCGTATTCGGCACCTATATTACCCAGCCCGGCGATCAGGAATGATGTCATAGCTCAAATGTAAAGAAAGAAGGCTGTTTCAAAATCTTCTGAAACAGCCTTCCTTTTATATAAAAAACGTGTTGGTTATTTTTTTCCAGCCGGTGCTTTGGTGGCAGCAGCGGCAGCAGGTGCAGCAGCGGCGGCTGGTGCAGCGCCCGCAGCAGGGGCTGCAGTTTCTTCCTGTTTCAGCACGCGGGTAAGCACAACGGATGCTACCGGAATACGTGGTGAATTCAGGATCTCAAAATTATCCACCTTCACATCTTCCACACGAACGTTTCCGTTCAGTTCGAGATTGGTCAGATCTACTTCAATGTTTTCGCGGAGATCTTTCGGATAGGCCTTAATTCTCAGCGCCTTCATCTTGGTAATTAATTTCCCCCCGTCCTTTACGCCTATTGCAGCGCCGGTGAACTTAATCGGAATGGTGGCGGTCACTTTTTTGTCTTCCACCAGTTCCAGGAAATCCAGGTGGTTCAGGGCATCGGTCACCTTGTTAAACTGGATGTCCTTTAAGATGCAGCGATAACTTTTTCCTTCCAGCTTGATTTCCGCGAGCTGAAAAACAGGTGTATATACAAGGTTCTTGAAAGCCGTGACAGGCGCTGAAAAATTCAGTTCGCTTGCACCCCCGTAAATTACACCGGGCACTTTTCCCTCAGAGCGGAGTTGGCGGGTGGCTTGTTTGCCCAGTCCGGTCCTGAGTTGTCCTTCGATGGTAATTGTTTGCATTTTTTATTTTGATTTATGAATGAGCCTTATTTATTTCTGAGCTGGGAGTGAATAAACAACCCGGTGATGCTTCTGTTTTCAAATGCATTCCGGATGGCCACGGCAAATAATTCCGCCACGCTCAGCACTTTTATTTTCGAACCATGTTGTTTCAGCGGAATGGTATCACAAACCACCAGTTCTTCCAGCACACTGTTTTCAATATTCGCATAGGCATTACCGCTCAATACCGGGTGCGTGCAAAGCGCCCGCACACTCCTGGCGCCTTTCTCTTTCAGCAGGCCGGCTGCCTTCATCAGGGTTCCTCCTGTATCACAGATATCATCAATCAGCACCACGTCCCTGTCGCCCACTTCCCCAATCACCACCATGCTGGCGATCTCATTGGCCCGTTTGCGGTGTTTGTCGCAAATCACCATTTCTGCATTGAAGTAAGAAGCGATTTCCCTGATCCGGTTGGCGCTTCCCACATCGGGGGCGGCAAAGGTAAGGTTTTCCAGTTTAAGATTTTCTATGTAAGGGATGAAAATGGCCGAACTGTCCAGGTGATCCACAGGGATATCAAAATAACCCTGGATCTGCGGTGCGTGCAGGTCCATCGTAATCACCCTGTCGGCCCCTGCGGCCACTAACATATTGGCTACCAGTTTGGAACCAATGGCTACCCGGGGTTTATCCTTGCGGTCCTGGCGGGCATATCCGTAGTAGGGGATCACGGGGACCACCTTATGCGCCGAGGCCCTTTTGGCTGCGTCAATCATCAGGAGTAACTCCATCAGGTTCTCTGTAGGCGAAAACGTGCTCTGCACCAGGAAAACCATGTCCCCGCGGACACTCTCATTGAAAATGGGCTGGATTTCTCCATCACTGAAATGCTGTATGGTTATTTTTCCCGGGGGGCATCCATAACGCCTGGTAATTTTCTCTGCCAGGTACTGGGATCCCGTACCGGAGAATATCTTGGCAATTCCTTGCATAAATGAAAG
>DASRLM010000394.1:0-5462 GCA_035648455.1 Puia sp.
TTGTTAATAAATAACTTATTGTATCAATTGATACTCCTTTTGCCCTGCAATATAGATCACACCGGAAGTCATAGAAATGATAAAGGTTATTTAAACCTATGATATTGGTTAGTCAATACCGATGCCTCCTGCCGGGGGCTCCTGATAATTCTTTCCGTCTTAATTTATCGGCAATTCATTGATCAATAACTGTACCCGCTGCAACCTCTATGTTCTTTCTATAATGGATTGTCCGGATATCCGGCAAAACGAAGAAATGGCGGTCTTTCACATTTAGAGTTTCCCTTATTCTTTGGTAGGCAATGAATATCGTAATTGATATATTGAAAAAGGAATTCATCCCTTTAAAAACTACCGTTACAGCATTTCAATTGTTGGTTTTCACTGATTCTACTTTGTACTGAGAGAGATAGTAAATTGTTTTGAGTCTCTTTATCGTAGATTTTTCCTTGAAGGACTTCCATGGGAGTTAGTCCATTTAAAACGCCATGAGGGCAATTATTAAAATCCAGGATGGCTTTGCTGAGATAACCCTTCAGGTGAGAAAAGTCATTTATATTTTGATGATAAAGAAACCTGTATTTTAATTGTTTGTTGGCAGCCTCTATCATTGAATTGCTGTAATGCACATCTACCTGAGCAATAACGTGGCGGATTTTAGATGCATCACTTTCTGTAATCAATTGTTTTGCTATTCTATAATTCTCTGAGCCATCATCTGTTAAAAGCATGCATTCACTGATTTTGGCCGGCACCAGATATTCTGCTTTTACATTTGACAGGTTTTCAAATGTATGGCATGCTCTTCGTTCCAGCGATAGCTGATATCCGAGAATGGCTCTGGAATAGTTATCCTGCACCAGGTAGATATAGGCTTTCTTTTGATCTTCAGTTTTGAATTCAGTCAGGTCAGCGTGTAATATTTGAAAAGGAGCAATAGCTCGGATACCCAGAGTGTGATTTTTCCTTCGGCTGAAGGCCTGACTTCGTTTCAGGCTGAGCAGGGATACATATTTATAGAAAGTACTCAGCCTCATGTGGGCAGCTCCATCTTTATTTATGGAGATGAGCTTTTTATTTATCGCAATCAATTGAAGGGTATGGAAAAGATCTTTATTCTCAAGGAACCAATCATAGCCAAAAGAACTTTGTAAATCCCTTTTATCCCAGTCAAACCTGGTTGACCGTGGTATAATTTGTGACATATTTTCAGGCAAACAGTTTAGATGAAAGGCAACCAACAGATAGGGGTGGTAGCATGTTTTGGAGCGACATGACTGCATTGGTAATGGCTTCGATGACAATTTGAAAAAGCGGATTCAATTTAGACCAGATAAACCAGGTAATGAAAAATCTTATATAGATTTGATTATCAGGAATGTCGGATATCCGGACGCGGTGTTAAAGAAAGGCCATAGACGTTGCAAGGCAAATAACAGTCTGATTCCACCTGCCCTCCTTTTTCCCCTATTTTACACAACACATTGCAAGCCAGCAGCGTGTTTCAGCACGGTCGTTTTCAAACTCAAGATCATCCCGACATTCGATTAAATTTGCCCAGGCTTCCAATTCATTAAAAGAAAGATTTCTTTGAATACTTTCACTCAGTATCCTGATTAGATCAATTGTCCGGTTAGGGATTCGAGGTGACTATTGATAAACTGAACGAAGGCGAATTGTTTGAAATAGGGGAAGTAAAAAATTGACTAAAAACAGCATCCGCACCTTATGATTCAATCTATTACGATCGCCGATTTCATGAAGATGGAAGAATTAATTCCGCTGGCAGACGTGCGAACGCCGGCTGAATTTTCGCACGGGCATGTCCCGGGGGCGACGAATATACCTTTGTTTAGCAATGAGGAAAGAATTCACGTGGGAACCACGTACAAGCAGACAGGACGGGAAGCGGCGATATTATTGGGGTTCGATCTTACCGGATCGAAGTGGTCGGGTTTTATCCGGGAAGCGTGCGGTTTTGCTCCGCAGAAAAAACTGGCGGTGCATTGCTGGCGTGGCGGGATGAGAAGCGACGCCATGGCCTGGGCACTGAACTTTTACGGATTTGACGTATTCGTGCTGCAAGGCGGATATAAACAATACAGGAGATGGGTGTTAAACCATATGGAAGAACCCTGCAATCTATGCTTGGTTGGAGGGATGACGGGTTCAGGCAAAACGCGTATTCTTCAGGAACTGCGCGGTATGGAAGAACAGGTGATCGATTTGGAGCATCTTGCGCAACACCGGGGATCGACCTACGGCAGCCTGAACCGGTTTGAGCAACCGTCTCAGGAACAGTTTGAGAACAATCTGGCGGCAGAGTTGCAGCGGCTGGACCGGAGAAGAAGGATTTGGTTGGAAGATGAAAGCCTAACCATCGGCCGGTGTTCTGTCCCGAAGTCGTTGTGGGACCGGATGCAGTCAGCATCTCTTTATTTTTTAGAAGTTCCTTTGGAAGATCGCGTGCAGGCGCTGGTACAGGAATACGGATCGCTGGACAAAGAATTCCTGGTGGTTTGCACGGACCGGATCCGCAAGCGGCTTGGACCGGAACAGACCAAAAAAGCCATCG
Source organism: Puia sp. (assembly GCA_035648455.1). GTDB lineage: Bacteria > Bacteroidota > Bacteroidia > Chitinophagales > Chitinophagaceae > Puia. The sequence continues at coordinate 2,576 of DASRLM010000394.1, forward strand.
TCGCAATCAAAGAAAACCGGATGGAGGAATTCGTGCGGTGGGTGCTTGTTTATTATGATAAGACCTATCAGACCGGATTGATAAACCGATCGGGCAAGCGCATTTGCCGGATACCAGTTCCCGGAGACAACCCGACTGAAAACGCTTCCCTTATTTTGCAGCAGGCCAGCAACTTTTAAGACTTTCCCGTTAATAAAACATTGCAGTCATGAGAGAAGAAGATGAGATTAAATTGACTCGGTATTCCCATGGGGCGGGCTGTGGTTGTAAAATCAGCCCGGCCATCCTGGACGAAATTCTTCGGAATACGCAGAATTTTCCTGCCGATCCCCGGCTGCTCGTCGGGAACGAAAAAAGGGATGATGCTGCCGTACTCGACCTGGGTAATGGAACGGCGCTGATTTCGACGACGGACTTTTTCATGCCGATCGTGGACGACGCCTATGATTTCGGACGGATCGCTTCCGCCAATGCGATCAGCGACGTGTATGCGATGGGTGGCAAACCGATTCTCGCTATTGCGATCCTCGGCTGGCCGATTGCACATTTGCCACCGGAGGTTGCACAAAAAGTATTGGAGGGTTCGCGGGTCGTTTGCGCTGAAGCCGGGATAACCCTTGCAGGCGGGCATAGCATCGATTGCCCGGAACCGGTTTTCGGATTGGCGGTGAATGGAATTGTTCCCATTTCGCAGCTGAAACGAAACGCGACAGCTGAGGCAGGTTGCCGCCTTTATCTGACCAAGTCGCTGGGTGTGGGTATTTTATCGACCGCGCAGAAACGCGGTATCCTTTTGCCGGAAGATGCCCAGTTTGCGTTGAAGAGCATGGTGATGCTGAACAGCCTTGGAGAAAAATTCGGGAGCCTTATCCAGGTAAAAGCCATGACTGACGTTACGGGCTTCGGATTGCTCGGGCACCTGATGGAAATCTGTGAAGGCAGCAATCTGTCTGCCAGCATAGAATTTGAAAAAGTCCCGGTATTTGCGTCCTTGACAGGCTACCTTTTGCAAGGTTGTGTACCGGGTGGCACACAACGCAACTGGACCAGTTATGGTCACAAAGTAAGTGTGTTATCGGATGAGCGGCGGGATGTGCTTGCGGACCCTCAGACAAGCGGCGGACTGCTAGTAGCCGTTTCGGAAGACGGGGTTCAGGATTTTGAACAGTTACTGAAACATGAAGGTCTTGCACCAGGTCATTGCCAGTCGTTCGGCCGGCTTTTCCCCCGAAGTGGCGGAACGGTCGTAACAGTGATATAAGCGGATTTTTCGAAGTCATCCTTTTCCCGAAAGTTGAAAATTGCGCTTATGTTGCAATTCCTCCAGCTTGCGGTAAACACCTGGCTATAGTATTCCCGGTAAGCGAGTAAGCTTCCCCTAAGTTCGGCCAATGGAGTTAGAGTTAGCCGATGCAACATTGTACTGGAAAAACCACACTGCTTGACCCCCTTTCCTCACGTTGATTTAAAGCTAATTTGAGGTGGTGGATGGGGGCCAAAGTCGCCGGATTTTCCACCTGGATTAAGCAATAACAATGATGTTTAGTACTAGTTTAAAGCCTTTGGGTTCTTCAAGAATCAACGATTTTTATAATAGGGAAAGAATACACACTGAAAACGATCGACGAAAATAACCGGAAGCCAAAAGGTAATAATGCTACCATAATCCGGAATGTCGGATTATGATTTATCGCTAAAGACTATAAAGAGAGAGCATTTTCAAAAAATCAAACCTAAATGAAGCTATTTTCAAACAATAAAACGTTCACAGAGCAACTGTTAAAGGCGGTATAAAGAAAAAACGAGCCAATTAACAAAAGACATTCTTTCCTTGGTATGGGGTTTGTTTACATACAATCGATTACCATTTAAGTAACAACGATTGATATGAAAAAATCCGCTGATTTTCTGAAGACATTAAGTATATCGCCGACACAATCCGATATAAATGCTGATGAAATATTCAAAGAATTAGAAATCCCTCAGCACACGCAACGGCCGCCTTCAGAAGAATTGATTGCCCGGCTAAACCAGCTTGCGTCCAGGCCACCTTTTAGTTTTACCCAAAAGGCTAAGAAAAATTATCGGCTTTAAAGTATGTACTTCAAGAAGGAAAATCATTCCGACCTCAAACTCCTTACTGGATTTGCAACTGCCGCTTTGATGGCTTGGAAGCTGATGGTAAATATAGCGATCACAATTGGCAGGATCGCCGAAGCAATAAATACACCCGGACCGATATTGATCCGGTAATAATATTGCTGTAACCAGTTCTGCAAAAAATAAAAGGCAATCGGCGATGTAATCATGCAGCTGATAATCACTAAAACGATAAAATCCTTGCTAACGAGCAGCAAAACTTCCGATATGGAAGCTCCCAGTACCTTTCGGATACCAATCTCTTTTGTTCGTTGCTCGGCTACATATGCCGCAAGTCCGAACAATCCGAGACAACAGATGAATACGGCCAACGCTGTAAAAATACCCGCTAATTTGCCGATCAGCACCCATTAGCCATTGAAAAACATTTTATCCAGCAGAAGAAATGGTGGTCAGTAAATTAATTAACTAACATGGCAGATGCTTGTAGCCTTGCAACCTCCATGATCTTTCTACAATAGAATGTCCGGATATCCAATTTAGGCTATAATTGGGTCTCTCTTTTCTGTGAATTGAATTTTCTATGGCGGTTAATTGAATCTTCCCTTGTCCCAGCAGTTTAAAGCCCGGGACTTCTTCTAAAACCGACGATCGAGGAAATATGGGAAGAATACATATTGAAAGCGATTGACGAAAATATCCGGCAGCTAATAGGTAACAACGTAATCTTTGTGAGCAGGTAATATCCTTCCAATAAAGAATGCACAAGGATATTCCAGAATCACTC
>DASRLM010000395.1:0-5412 GCA_035648455.1 Puia sp.
CACCTATGGGAACCATGCGCGGTGAAAATATATTCATCGCGCATTTTTTTTGATCAGGTTTTTTGAATTCTTCCCGCCAGTATGGCGATCATGATTCCCATGAGGGCTATCAGGGCCAGGGAAACGCGCAGGCTGCTGGCCTGGGCGATGAATCCGATGAAGGGCGGACCAAATAAGAATCCCAGGTAGCCGATGGTGGAAACAGCAGCAATGGCCACACCAGGTGACATTTTTTCCGATCTGCCTGCAGCACTGTAAATCATGGGAACCACGGAAGAAACGCCGGCACCCACCAGCAAAAATCCCAGCGTGGCGGTAATAAAATGCGGGAAACAAACGGCCAGTAATAGTCCGCTGGCCGTGAAAACACCACTCATCTGCAACATTCTTTTCATGCCGAGTTTAAACGCTACCCAGTCTCCCACAAACCGCCCGGTGGCCATGGTGCTCATGAAAGCAGTATAACCCACCGTTACCCAGGCTCTTCCGGGTTGAACTACGTGTTCGAAATAAATGCCGCTCCAGTCGAACATGGCACCTTCGCAAATCATCGAACAGAAAGCAATCAGTCCGAGGATGAGCAGAGACTTGTCGGGCTTGGCAAACAGGGGCTGCTTTTCATCCTGCCGCGGATCATGAACCACCAGCGAACGGGAAAATATCAGCAGGATCAGCAGGGCCAGCCCGGTGATGCAGAGAAAATGATATCCCGGCACTATGCCGAACCTGACCATAACAGTACCGATGGCGGCTCCGGAAAAACCTGCCGTGCTCCAGATGCCATGAAAGGAGGCCATGATGGGTTTATGGTAGAAGGATTCTGCGCCCACGGCCTGGGTGTTCATGGAAATATTCAGCAGGTTCCCGCCAAATCCAAAAGCAAATAATGTGATCATTAACTGGGTGGTGGAATGGACAAAACCAAGCACCGGCAAAATGCAGGCATATAGTGCGCCGGCAATCATCACGACGTTCCGGCTTCCGTAGCGTGCCACCAGAAAACCCGCCACCGGCAGGGAGGTTAAAAGACCCACCGGGAGACTGAGCAAAACAGCGCCGAGTGCGGCATTGCCAAGGCCGAGTTTAGATTGAATGGCCGGAATACGCGAAGCCCAGGAAGCAAAACAGATTCCTGCGAGAAAGAAAAAACAGCTGACCGCTATCCGGTGAACGCGGCGTTGGGGTAAGGGCATATTGGAAGCAAAATTGGGGGAATTTTAATTCCCCGTTTCAATTTCTTCCTTTTTCCAAAGTAGACTTTAAAATTTCTTTTTTCCTGGGATCAGACATGATGGAAGCCAATTTCACTGCTCCGTAAGCATTGATGATGCCGCCGGACTCACTGAGGTTGGAGAAACTGACCATTTCATTTTCCGTTCCGGGTTTTTTTGCCTTAGCCGCAGGGACCGATACGGATTTTTCTATGCAATATTTAACATCGGCAGGGGAAAGCCCGGGAAAATATTCAAGGATCAGCGCAGCCACACCCGTAACTACCGGCGCAGCCATGCTGGTTCCATCCAGATTGCCGTATTTATTTATACCCTTTTCCCTGGGAAGCGTTGAATAAATGCGCGCGCCCGGTGCAAACACATCAACCTCTTTCCTTCCGTAATTGGAGAATGAAGCCGTATAACTTCCGAATCCCTCTTCGGCCCTGGGATCGCTGCTGGCACCGACGGTGATCCAGTTGTCTGCCCGTTCCTTGGAGTTTTTAAAATTCGGATTGGGAAAATTGTCTGCCGTATCCACATCCTCGGCATCATTACCCGCAGCATGGATCAGCAGTACACCCCTGGATTCTGCATACTTTACGGCGTCATCAACCCAGGATTTTTCCGGGGATAGATTTTTGCCGAAACTCATATTCACCACCTTAGCCCCGTTGTCCACGGCATAGCGGATGGCCAGTGCAATATCCTTATCGTGCTCGTCTCCGTTGGGAACGGCCCGCACCATCATGATCCGCACATTATCGGCAATGCCGTTCATGCCTTTGCCATTATTTCTTTCTGCGGCTATAATGCCGGACACATGGGTGCCATGCATCGGGTCCCCCGCCATTATATCGTTGTTCCCATAAAGACTGTCGTAGATATCGTTTTCGTTATCCTTTACAATGTCCGCCCGGTAATTTTTTGGAGCAATTTCCCTGATCTCCATTTTCTTTTCTTCCCTGTCTGCCTGCTCCTTAAAATCACTGATAAAATTGGTATTGGCCATATCCATGATGTGATTCTCCTTGAAAAAATACAGCAATACGGATTTAGCCGTTTTGGCATCGATTTCATTTGCCTGGAAACTATCCAGATCGTTTCCGTTGTATTCGGATCTGCCCATGGCCTTCTGCAGGATGCTGTCGCTCTTGATGCAGGCAGTCAGCACCCTTTTCAGCATCATCAGATCCGCACCGCTTTCCGGACTGTCGCCCATGATTTTCTTTTTAGCCTTCACCCACATGTCATAATGTTCGCGGTCCCCTGCATTCAGGCTGTCCGGCTGAATGTTCTTATTGTCGAATTGCGCTTTGTACTGATAATAAACCCGGCCTTCTTCCTGGGAGTCGTCTTTTACATTAGCGCCACCTTTACCACCGATGAAGTTCCAGCCATGCACGTCATCCACATAACCATTGTGGTCATCATCAATGCCATTCCCGGGAATTTCTCCCGGATTCACCCAAAGAATCTGGGAAAGGTCCTCCTGTAAAGTATCCACACCGGAATCAATAACGGCAACCAATACGGTCCTGCTTTTTAAATTTTTTGTTTTGAGGAAATCGTATGCTTTTTCCAGACTGATACCGTATACACCATCTTTTTCCTTATCCAGCAGGTGCCAGCCCTTAGCCAGTTCTGTTTTGGAAGAAGTACCCTGGGCAAAAGTGGTTAAGCTGATCGCCAGGAGTAGCAGGCCCAGCAACGCCGGTTTCAAACGCATCATTCGGATCATTTTTGTTTAGGTTTTATAAGACGGGTAAAAGTATTTTAAAGGATTTCAGCACACAAACTCCAACCCATATTTTACATGAATGGTAACAGTTTGTCAATGGATTTAACTGTTTTTAACATGCAGCCGGAATACCACGCGCCGGTTTTTGGATTTGCCCTGTTCGGTGCTGTTATCTCCAACCGGTTGGGTTTCACCAAGACCTTCCACAGAAATACGTTCTTCCGGAATGCCCAGTTTCAGCAGATTTTTTCTCACCTCCAGGGCCCTGTGCAGCGAAAGCTGCTGGTTATGGGCCGCACTGCCGGTATTGTCCGTATGCCCCTCAATGGTTAATTCAAGATCCGGATTTGCTTTCAGGGTATCTGCCAATTCCCGGAGTGCAGGCATTGAACCGGCCGTTAAGCTGCTGCTGTTGCTTCTAAACTGCACATTCCGGGCTGCAAACAGCACTCGTTTTGCAAGAGCCGGCTTAATGACCGGGCATCCTTTATTTTCAGCGGGGCCCGGCTGGTTGGGACATTGATCCGCTTCATCATTTACGCCGTCTCCATCGGAATCCGGAATGGGGCAGCCATGATATTTAACCGTTCCCGCTGTTGCTTTGCAGGAATCTTCTTCATCATTCACCCCATCCTTATCCGTATCCGGAATGGGACATCCATTATACCTTGCGGGACCCGCGAGGTTTTTACAGGAATCCATTTCATCATTTATTCCGTCATGATCGGAATCCGGAACCGGACAGCCATGATATTTTGGAACCCCTTTCACGGTTTTGCAGGAATCATCCTTATCGGCCGTGCCGTCCCCGTCGCTGTCCGTATTTAATGGGGGAGCCGGTTTGGATTTGGTGAGCCAGATACCCAAAGAGGCCCCGATCAGTTCATGGTGAAAACTGGAAGGATATGTTGCCTGATAGGCATTGGACAATCCCCGGCTGTAATAAGCCCCCAGCATCAGGTTGCCCAGCTCAAAGCCGGCTTTGATATTGATCCCGGCATCCAGGGTTTTGTATTTTCCGGCTGCATTGCCTACGGGAAGATCCAGTGTTCCCGAACCAAATGTATACTTGTCGTCACCATAATATTTTATCCTATTCTGAAAGGGCTGGGAAGCGCTGATGATAAAAGCAAAATAGGGACCGGCGCCGATAAAAAAATGATTCCGCTGATTTCTGGAAAGAGAAAATTTATAGGAAATAAAAAGTGGGATCTCCACATAATTTAATTTCAGCGTGTGCTGATCATAGAGGGTGTCCGTATTTACCTGGCTGGTGTCATAAAAGCGTTCGTACTGGTTTCCCCTGGCGCTGAAATTCAAGCCGGGCTGGAAGAAAAAATTTTTTTGTCCGATGGGGATTTCGGTAAGCACCCCGAGTTGAAAGCCTGTTTTGGAAGAAAAGTATTTTCCCTGTGTATTTTCAAATCCCGGAATGGAATTCGTTTCCAGTAAATTAGATGAATGAACGCCGCCCACAGCCGCCAGCCTCACCTGGGCCGGTGCGGAAATAAATAGAAGAACCGAGGAAAGACACAATAGGAACCGGCTGCTTATCCGCGTAAAAATCATTTCATATCGATATCCTTTATTAACGGATGGATAATCATTATATTATAGTACCCGGAGGTGCGTCACTCAGTTTCGTTGATGGTATATGGTTGATGGTTGATGGAATTCAGGTGCGGACTCGCAATAAAAGTCCATCAACCATCAACCATATACCATCAACAGCCATAAAAGCTAACTACAAATCAAACCTAATCCCCTGTGCCAAAGGCAATTGAGTAGAATAATTAATCGTGTTGGTCTGCCTGCGCATATAGGATTTCCACGCATCACTGCCGCTTTCCCTGCCGCTACCGGTGTCTTTTTCTCCGCCAAAAGCTCCGCCGATTTCGGCGCCCGAGGTTCCGATATTCACGTTGGCGATACCGCAATCGCTGCCGGTGGCGGATAAAAACAATTCAGCTTCCCGCAGGTTGAGCGTCATGATGGATGAAGAAAGGCCCTGGGGTACTTCATTTTGTATTTCTATGGCTTCCCCAATTGTTTTGTATTTCAGCAGATACAGGATCGGTGCAAAGGTTTCCGTCTGCACCGTTTTGAATCCGGGCCTGGCCTCTGCTATGCATGGCCTTACATAACAACCGCTTTCATATCCCTTGCCGGATAAAACGGCACCCTCCACAAGGAAGGTTCCACCTTCCTTTTTACAGGCCCCGATGGCTTTCAGGTAAAGTTCCGTAGCTGCTTTATCGATCAGCGGCCCCACGTGATTGTTTTCATCCAGGGGATCGCCAATGCGAAGCTGACCGTAGGCAGCCATCAGTTTGCTTTTCACTTCTTCGTAAATATCTTCCTGTATGATCAGTCTCCGGGTACTGGTGCACCGTTGACCGGCGGTGCCCACGGCCCCGAACAGGGCGCCGAGAATGGCAATGTTGAGGTCGGCGTGTTCGC
>DASRLM010000396.1:0-2508 GCA_035648455.1 Puia sp.
CACGATGGAAACTGCCTCCTTTTTGTATATAATGGGATATCGTCATAACCAGCTTGTCCGGCAATCCCAAACGATGCCAGTCTTCCCCGGAGATAAGGTTGGGATCAAAATAAAAAAGGACTGATTTCTCCCGGTCTTCACCGGATACACTATTCTTTTCCGAGGCATAGTGCAATGGCTGGGCCGGTGGATCTGCTTCACTAACTTCTTTTTTATCATCCCGTTTCCCGTTATCATCAGACTGGAATTTCCGGATGCCTTCCCCGTACTTCTGATAAGCTTTCTCATCGCGCGAGCCGATCGCCGGCTGAACAAAATAGGGAACCACAAACAAGATCAAAACGACAGCCAGCAATACCAGAACGCCCAGGCGCTCTTTGCGTGTAAAGGATAAATACGCAACCATCTTTTCCCACATGATCTTTTTTATTAAAGATAAATAGGCATTGTGCCGTGCACAATACCCATTAAGTGGAATAATGATTACCGTCCCTGATTCATTTATCCCTCACGAACCGGATTTAATAATAGTAATATCTGCGCGGATGCGGGGCCGCCCGCCGTTGCTGCTGTCTGACAGGGCGCCTGTATTCGGCCAGGGGACGACCCAGCCCGATGATCAGGCCGGCATTGAAACCAAACTGATAAATGGAGGGATTGGCATAATATCCATTGTGACTTTCTCCAAAACTTCCCAGATAGTATCCGGATCCCTGATCGGGTGCAGTACCCGAGAGCAATCTGGCACTCAGCCTCAGCCCCAGCCTGCTGTTAAAATAAATATTGGCACCGGTTTGAAAGCCCCAGGCCAATCCGGCGTTGCTGGAAAGATCGTCCGGTCCGGGTGTATAAATGGCCGCTCCGAGCAGCACACCAAAAAACAAATGCACGGGAGATCCGGGAACCTGTACCGAGGACACCGGACCCAGCATGATGTAATTAATGCCTGCCTGGGTTTGATAAAAAGGCGCCCCATTTACGGAACTGCCATAATCATACATTTTGGCCGTTGCATCAACGCGGTTATACATGAGTTCCAAACCAAAATGCCGTGAGAAATTAAACTGGAAGGATCCACCCAGGTTAACAGCATCCCCGAGCCGCCCGTAAGCATTATTAAAATTGAGCTTTTCGGGAAATGTGTACCCGGCCATCGGAATGAATTCAATGGATGACTGTGCAAAAGAATATCCCATTATTCCCAAAAGGAAACAGGATAACAACACCGTTTTTTTCATAAAGTTTGTTTTGAATCTGCATTAAGACCCGGTTATAACGTAAAAGTTTAAGGTGCTTCTTGTTAAAAACTTGCAAAAAGAGTTGACGTTGACGTTGACGGATGACCGAATTTAGGTGTGAATCCGCACCTGAAGGCCGTCATCCGTCATCCGTCAACGGTCAACCCTTACTTCCAGTCCATCATATGCAAGTTCAATGCCATCCGGCAATTCTGTCTGCACGTCGGCATGTTTCCCCAACTGGTGACTGATGTGCGTGAAATAGGCTTTTTGTATTTGAAGTTCCTGAACCAAATCAATGGCTTCCCGGAGATTGAAGTGAGAGATGTGCTTTTCTTTTCTGAGTGCATTGAGTACCATCACGGCACTGCCTCGGATCTTATTTTTTTCGGTCTCTTCTATCCGGTTCGCATCGGTGATATAAGTAAATTGGCCAAATCGGAATGCCAGCACCGGCATTTTCAGGTGCCAGACCTGTATGGGGATAACTTCAATATCGCCCACCCAAAAAGGTTCGGTGGTCATCGTATTCAACCGGATCTCCGGAACACCCGGATAGCGAAAGTCAGTAAAGGCATAGGGAAATTCACGGATGATCACCTCCTGCGTCATTTCATTGGCATAGACATCCATTGGCTTTCCGGAGAAAAAATTAAATGCCCGTATATCATCCAATCCGGCAATATGGTCCTTGTGCGGATGCGTAAACAGCACGGCATCCAGCCGGGTAACAGACGCCCGTAGCATCTGATAACGGAAATCGGGTGTGGTATCTACAACCAGCCGCGTTGTTTCCGATTCAACCAGTATGCTGGAACGAAGCCGCTTGTCTTTTTTATCCGTTGAATGGCAAACCGAACAGGGACAGGCAATCATGGGAACGCCGCTGCTGGTACCCGATCCCAGAAAAGTAATTGTTAAAGGAGAATGATTCACACACCGAAAATACTTAAAAACTTTCAGGAGGAAGGGACGTAATGAGCCGCTGGTATTTTTGTAAAGGCAATTATACCTGCGCCTTCAGCAGGTTCTCCAGCAGCTTCCTGCTCTCCACCGGCAATTCACCGGCTTCAATCTTCAATTGGGGTACGATGTCGATGAGGGTATTGATCCGACCCTCCAGGGGCAGGAATTTATTGAGGACGAGTACTTTCTTTTCTTCCAGGATACAATAACCACTTTGAAAATTGCCTCTTTCATAGCGAACCACATATCCGGTTTCGTGCATGAGCTTTTCGATCTTCTCCAGCGTGCCGGCATTGTATTTCAT
>DASRLM010000397.1:0-9581 GCA_035648455.1 Puia sp.
ATTTGAATATTTGAGGATTTGAAAATTTGAGGATTTGAAAATTTGAAAATCAGGGGTGTTTCATTTTCAAATTTTCAAATTATCAAATTTTCAAATTATCTTAACAATCAGCTCCTTCAGCAGCGAAGCATCCTCCGTGGACACCGCGTTCACCCCAACACTTTTCAGATTATAGGCGTGAAGCAGCAGGAGTGTGTTCTCAATTCCCGGCAAACCATAGTTGCGGGCTGCGAGTAAATAGTCTTTAACAAAAAAAGGATTAACACCCAATGCGGAAGCCACCGTTTTTTCATCCCGGGCCGGCAGTCCGAACAACATATACACCTTGCTGAAAAAATTATACAGGGCCGGAAGCACCAGTTGGATCGGGGCCGCCTTGGGATTGCCCTGAAAATACTGGACGATCCGGAAGGCTTTGGCCAGATCCTTTTTGGCGAGGGCGTCCTGCAGTTCAAAAGCATTGTATTCTTTACTAACACCGACAAAAGTTTCGATATCCTCTTCAGTGATCGTTTTACGTCCGCCCAGGTTAATGGCCATTTTATCCATTTCACTGTTGATACGCATCAGGTCGTTACCGATGTGATCGATCAATAAACTGAGCGCGCGGGGAGCCATGGAGAAACCTTTGGCTTGTGCCAGACCCGCAACCCATTCGGGAATCTGGTTATCATACATCTTTTTGGTGGACAGCAATTCACCCTTTTCTTTTAAGAGCTTTGATAGTTTACTGCGACCGTCAACCTTTTTATCCTTATAAGATACGACCAGTATCGTAGAATCCAGTGGGTGCTGAATATAAGGTTCCAGTTTGGCTATATCCCGCATTTGCTGAGCTTCTTTCAACAGTACTACCTGACGCTCCGCAAACATCGGATAGCGCATACAGGCATTAACCACTGCGGCCCAGTCGGCATCTTTACCATAAAACACCGATTGGTTGAATGCCTTTTCTGATTCCGGCAACAGATGCTGCTCTGCATAATCCATCACCTGGTTGATGAAGAACGGCTCCTCGCCTTCCAGCCAGTAAATGGGTTTATAGATCTTCTTCTTCCAATCGTGTATAATTTGTTCGGCAGACAACAGATTACGGAATTAATGCGCAAGATATTCCTTAATGAAATAAAAGCCATACAGGCCGGAGGTTACCTTTCCATGATTGGCGGTTACTAAGTAAATCAGCCTGAAAAATAACCTAAAGGCCTGGAAATGCGCTTGAAATAAGGGAAAAATGAAATTGGCACGATTTTAGACAAATCCCACACTGGAAACAGGCCTAAACCTCAGTTTCCCGTATAAAAATCACATTTACTCAAAAAAAAGAACAAACCATGAGCACAACCAATTATCCATCAGCGACCCCCCAAAGTCAGCCTCCGAGAAAAGATTTTAAGAATCTTGTTATCGGTCTGCTTGCTGCCGGATTTCTCGGAACCTGGGGCTATTTGCTTTGGAACAACAACAAACAGGAACAGGTTCAGCAAAACCAGCAAACCCAGATCGCCAAGGTGACTGACGAAAAAGGAACTTTGCAGAAGAATTTCGACGATGCACTGGTTCGTCTGGATTCCCTGACCGGTACCAACAACCGCTTAAATACACAACTGACAGGAGCCAATTCTGATATCGCTAAAAAGAAAGCTGAAATCAGAAGCATCCTCGGAAAAAGAAATGCCTCCCAGGCTGAACTGAACAGGGCCAAATCCCTGATCAATGAGTTGAACGGCAAGATCTCCGATTTGCAAAAACAGGTTGCTGATCTCACTACGACCAACACACAACTGACTGCTGATAAAACCCAGCTTTCAGCCGATAAGGAAAAACTCACGTCTGATCTGCAGACTACAACCACTGCAAAAGAAGACCTGGAAAAGAAAGTAGATATCGCTTCTACGCTGAATGCTTCCAATATTGCCGTAACCCCGGTTCACGACAGGAAGAACGGTAAAGAAAAGGTGACTACTACAGCAAAACGGGTTGACAAACTGATCATTTCCTTTGATGTAAATAACCGCATCGCGCAGAATGGCCAGACTGATGTATATGTATGCATCACCGGTCCTGATGGCAAGCCCATTTCTGTACCTGCTCTGGGTTCAGGAACATTTGCCAGCCGCGACGAAGGCGACAAGATTTTCACTGCCAAGGTTCCTGTGGATATCGAAGCAGGTAAAACCAAGTCAGTACAGTTCGCCTGGAAACAGAACAGCGAATTCCAGAAAGGAAATTACAAGATCGAAATCTACCACAATGGTTTCAAGATCGGCGAAGGTGTCAGGGAGTTGAAGAAAGGCGGTTTATTTAGCTAGGTTAAGGTTCTCATTTATATACAGCCGGAAGTTCAGTAATGGGCTTCCGGCTTTTTATTTTGCAGGCATTCTCTCATCAGCCCCAGATTTTAACCGGGATGTGTAAGAAATTTCTGACTTTTACGTTATTACCGGCTAATCCGTCTCCACCGGCATTTCTTCAGAACCCTTACCAAAAAATTGCTGATGAGATTTTTTATCCTGTTTCTTGCTGTCATTACTTTTTGTTCCTCATCTTACGCGCAAAAGCGTTGCCCCCAGTATTCCAGACTCTATACTTTTTACAAGGGAAATGAACCCAGGCTCTTTACCGATGCGCTGGGACGTCATCCCGAATTCCCCTTCTTACAAAAAATACACGGGGTCACCAGTCCTGAACTTTTCATCAGGGCCATCCGGGATACCGCCAAACAACGGAAATACGCCCGCGAATTCAAGGCTTTCGACCTGCTTTTACGAAACTCCGGTTTCACCCATGGATACAAGGACCTGCATGTAAAAAGCGTGACCAAAGTGTATGTCCGTCCCGGTACCATCGGTAACCTGGGATTCTATAACAATGAAAAGGATGTGATCAACTATGAATATGTTATTCTGAGTCCGGCCGGTGAAGATCCTGCTGGCACATCCGCCTGGAAGCTGACCAATGCCTCCGGATGCTTTCTGTACATCCTGCATAGCTGCGGCAATGGATGGTATCCCAATGATGCGGCCAATGGTTCCGGAGCAGGGCATGGCGCGAATGCCGGTGACAACAGCTGCAAAACGGTTACGGTGCAGGCGAAACTTCAGGTTCCGGAACAGAAAAAGGATTCCATCAAAAGACCCGTGTTGCTTAGCTTGAAACATTACGAAGCCACCTTGACGGAATCCCATAGGAGGAGAAGACCATACGACACCCTGGTGAGGCTGGTACGGCAAAAAGATACTACCCTGTTCATCAGGGACAAAAATATAGTCCCCTGGAAGCTGGAATGGAATGATCAGTTGCAGCAGATCCGGGTTTGCCGGGATACCAGCATTCAGCTGAACATTCCGGTGCTGGCAGATTCCGCGGCTCAGACGGACAGCAAAATGCCGATAAGATTTACACTGGCCGATACCGTTTATAAGAAAGAGGAGCCCACCATTGAAAATGCCTGCGACAGCAAATGGGAGATCGCCGTGGATGCCGGCAAATCCGTGAATACGGTTCCGCGGTTGAATGATCCCGTACAGCATACCCAAACCAATGGGGGGCATCTCAGCGCCGAACTGGCCATTTCCAGGATATTCAGCCCCTGGTTCCAACTGGGCGTTTCCGCATCTTATATCGTGCTTTCTTACCAGGATGATATCCTGTATCCGGGCACCACGCCGGGTACCTATAATTCCGTTTTCCTGGCAAAACCCATTATACCCGTTCAGTTATTCGGAAAATTCACCATCGGCAAACCCATCGGTTTTCAGTCCAATGTTTCCCTTTCCTTCGGCTATTCCATTCCGACCAACGGCAAAATTGAAAATGCGGGAACCACACTCAGTACGAATCCCAATATGAAGGGCGACTTTACCGCCGGTCTCAAACTGGGTGTGGCCTATTTCTTTTCCTGCCATGTGGGTGTAAGCGTATCCTTTACCGGACAGTATTTTAATAACCGGGGAGACCTGATGAATTACAACATTTGGGCGATGCCGGTGAGTGCCGGTCTGAGGGTGCGTCTGTAAACGTGTTTGACCTAAAGAAAAAATTCTCCGAACCACTTTTTATCGATCAGAAGTGGGATCAGCAGGGCGTTGATGCTCATCACGATCACAATACCGGACATGAGCCCCTTGAAATCATGTGCGTACCGTGGATTTTCAGAACTCTGGGATCCGGCGATAAGCCAAAGCACGATGATGATCAGCAGGATCATGGCAACCAGGTAAATGGCCTTTCCGCTGGTGGACATTTTATTGGTAAAAAAATAAAATAAGCCAATGACCAGAAATATCAGGTTGATGACAAAGATGATGCTGGACACGTTGACGATGTCTGACAGCGGATAATTTGTGGAAAAGCGGAAGATAATATTATAAAACAAGCAGATGATGGTGGAAACCAATCCGCCGAATAGGCCCGTCATCAAAGATTTGGATAAGGAGGTGTGTTGGTCGTAACTGTTCATGTTCTTTCAATTTGTTATTTTATCCGCGCAAAACAAAGGACTGCCGCCGCAGGACAGGCAAATTTAGGCATTCAGGAAATAATTAAAAGCGAAAACCGGTTATTTTTTATCCGGGCCGCTCCATGGTGATCCGCCCGCAAACTCAAAACATGGCATACCGGAAAAACCGCTGTTCCGGATAACAAACAAACTGCCGGCCAGCGGCTGCTTCTCTAATTCCTTCTCTGTCAGATCAACCCTGGCAGATGTAACATACAGATCGTCGCCATGATCACCGCCAAATGTGCAGGACGTAACTTTTGAAACGGGCATGATCATCTCGTCTATTTTTTTTCCGGCATCGGGATCCCAGCGGCTTAACTTCCATCCGCCCCAATGGGCAATCCAAAGCATGCCTTCCCCGTCAATGGTCATTCCGTCCGGACTGCCCTCTTCCTTTACAATTTCAATGATGCGTTTTTTGTCCGAGATATTTCCCGTCACCTCATCATAGGTATAAGACACCACTTCATGACTGGGAGAGTCAATATAATACAAGGTATGACGATCCAAACTCCAGGCCATTCCATTGGAAACGGTTACTCCGCTTATTTTCTTTTGAATGGAAAAATGGCCATCCATACTGTACACGTTGCCAGCAGGCGAATCTTCACTCAGGGGCATGGTGCCTGCCCAGAACCTGCCCGCCGGATCACATTTGCCATCATTAAACCGGTTGCCGCGTATATCCGCTTCCGGATCCGCGATCATTTTTACTTCACCGGTCTGGCGGTTAATGAAACCTAAGCCATGTTGCAGGGCAGCCACATAATGTCCGTTTTTCTCCGGCGCGATTGCGCCAACCATCTGATGCACGGATATCGTATTCAGTTTCCCCCGCACCACATCGTATTCATGGATTTCGCCATTCAGAATATCCACCCAGCAAATTTTTTTTTCACGGCCATTCCATACGGGGCCTTCTCCCAGCAGACAGCTATGATCACAAACCAATTCTACTTTCATACTTTATGGTTAACAGAATTTGTTGAATTCAATTTAATAGGGAGAAGGACTGACCGAGGTCCAGCCCCCGTCAATCACCAGACTTTGACCGGTAATGTGCCTTGCCTCTTCTGACACTAAAAAAAGGGCGGCATGGGCTATGTCTGAAGAATGAGCGGGGCGGCCCATCGGCGTAATGGCCGACCAGGTTTTTTCGTATCCGCTGTCTTCCATGGTTCTTTCCGTTAAGGTGGCACCGGGAGCAATGGCATTCACATTAATCTTATGGGGCGAAAGCTCAACCACCAGGTTCTTTGCCAGCATTTCCAGAGCAGCCTTGGTCATCCCGTAAGCTGCCAGGTTTTTATGTGCCTGATGTCCGGTAACGGAAGACATGAATAACAACGAGCCACCCGTTCCCTGACTGATCATTTGATTTGCGGCGGCCTGGGCCAGAAAAAAACTTCCACCGAGATTAACCTGGAGCACCCGGAAAAAAGATTCCGGAGGATACGTGAGGAAATCTCCAAATAAAGTAATGCCCGCATTGGCCATTACGATATCCAGTTTACCGTATCCGGCGACGGCCGCTGACACCATTTTCTGAATAAAGGAAAGGTCCCCGGAATCACCGGCCATGGCCAGGCACTCTCCTCCGGTTTCTTTGCGGATGCGGTCCGTAGCCGATGCAGCCAGCGCCGGATCCACATCATTCAGTATAACCCGGGCACCGGCTGCAGCCAGTTGCCTGACTATCTCAAATCCGATGCCCTGTCCTGCCCCGGTAACCAGGGCGACTTTCCCGGTAAATTTGCTGTTTGGCATAAACCGCTGATGATATTTTTAATGAGAATCTTTTACTACCGCACTGCCGCTACCCCCTTTCAGAAAATCGAAGTCGGCACCCAGGTTTGCCTGTTCCACATGCTGCTGATAAAGCCAGGTATATCCACGGACCGATGCGTGCGCCGTGTATTTCAGTTTCTTTTTTCTTTCCCCGATTTCCTGATCCGAAAGTTCCAGTTGTAAGGTTTTATTCAGCACATCCAGACGTATCAGATCACCATCCTGCACAATGGCCAGCGCACCACCGGCAAAGGCTTCCGGCGACACATGCAGGATCACCGTTCCGAATCCGGTTCCGCTCATCCTGCCATCGGATATCCGAACCATATCGGTGACGCCTTTTTTCAATAATTTTTTTGGCAGGGACAGATTACCGACCTCCGGCATGCCGGGATATCCCTTCGGTCCCACATTTTTCAACACCAGTATGCAATTTTCATCCACGTCCAGTTCCGGATCATCGATCCTTGCCTTATAGTCTTCTATATTCTCAAACACAACGGCCCGGCCTGCATGCTGCAGCAAATTGGCGCTGGCCGCGGACGGTTTGATGACCGCGCCATCTGTACAAAGATTGCCCTTCAGCACACTAATCCCCGCAACCGGATTAAAAGGGTGGCTGACGGTTGAGATCACGTCGCGGTTGTAACAGACACTGTTTTCGTACTGCTCCGAAATGGATTTACCGCTAACGGTAATGGCCCCTCCGTGTAAAAAAGAAGTGAGCTCCTTCATCACGGCCGGAATACCACCGGCATAATAGAGGTCCTCCATAAAATATTTCCCGGAAGGCTGCAGGTTGGCAATCAGCGGAATTTTTTTGGCATGGGTATCAAAATCATCCATGGTCAGCGGCACTCCGATACGACCCGCTATGGCCAGCAAATGAATGATGAAATTGGTTGAGCCCCCAATGGCCGCATTGGTGATGATGGCGTTTTCAAATGCGGAGCGGGTGAGGATGGCCGATAGTTTCAGATCTTCTTTTACCATCTCCACGATGCGCATGCCGGATAAATGAGCCAGTACTTTCCGACGGGAATCGGCAGCGGGTATGGCTGCGTTCTCCGCCAGGGATAATCCCAGCGCCTCCGTCATGGAAGCCATGGTAGAGGCGGTCCCCATAACGGCGCAATGCCCGCGGGACCTCGCCATACAGGCCTCAGCGTCCTCAAAATCCTGCTGGGATATTTTCCCGTTCCGCTGGTCTTCCGCAAAGCGCCAGAGATCGGAGGTGCCGATGTCTTTTCCCCTGAATTTACCGGTGAGCATGGCGCCCCCGGAAACAACAATGGACGGCAGGTCAACGCTGCAGGCCCCCATCAGCAGGGCCGGCGTGGTTTTATCACATCCGCAAAGCAGCACCACGCCATCCATCGGATTTGCCCGTATGGATTCTTCCACATCCATACTCACCAGGTTGCGGTAAAGCATGGCCGTGGGTTTGATCAGGGTTTCGCCCAGAGACATCACCGGAAATTCCACGGGAAAACCACCGGCTTCATAGATGCCATGCTTTACGGACTCTGCCAGCTCCCGGAAATGGGCGTTGCAGGGGGTAAGTTCCGACCAGGTATTGCAGATGCCAATCACTGGTTTTCCATGAAATTCATGCGCCGGTATACCCTGGTTCTTCATCCACGCACGATAAATAAACCCATCCTTTCCTGTTCGTCCGAACCAGTTGTTGCTTCTTAATTTCATCCGTGAAAATTTTAGCCAGCCCCCTATTGCTTAAGGGCCGGTTTCCGGTACTGTTTGGAATTAAAGATAAGTCTTGAAAAGTTACCTTGTCTATATGCGTTACAAAGATAATCGCAGCAGATGGCCGATTGCGGCAGCCGTTCTGGTCAGGTCATCTGCCGTGGCCAGCATGGCCGTGGAAAGATCAGTGGGGGCATGACCGATGGCCAGTAATACATCAAAATAAGTATCCAGCGCCTTGTTTTTTTTCAACGGGATCTTCCCGGCAACGCCAATCACCGGAACACCTTTTTGTTTTGCCCGGGATGCCACGCCGAAGGGGGCTTTCCCATGAAGGGTCTGTTCATCAATACTGCCCTCCCCGGTGATGACCAGGTTACTCTTGTTTAAAGCCTCATCAAAACCATTTGACTCCAGAAAAAAATCGATCCCGCTTACGAGCGTGGCACCCAGCAAGGTGTATAAACCGGCCGATGCGCCACCGGCAACGCCAGCATAAGGTATCGCATGCATATCCCTGCCCGTTTGCCGGAACAAGGTTTCCCGCAACCGGGTAAGGCCGGTTTCCAATTTAATTACTGCGTCTTCGGAAGCGCCTTTCTGCGGACCGAAAACGGCAGCCGCACCCTGATCGCCCAACAGCGGGTTATCCACATCACACAGGATCACCAGGGCACAATTCCTGATGCGGTTGTCCAGCCCCGTTAGATCAACGGAAGACAGGTTAACCATCCTGTCAGGCCGGTCGGGGATCACCGTTCCATCCGCGGTCAAAAAACGGATACCCAGGGCTCGCAATATACCCGCTCCGCCATCCACCGTGGCCGAACCACCCATACCCAGGATGATTTTCTGAACACCGGCATCCAGTGCATGACGGATCATTTCACCGGTTCCCGCACTCGATGTAATCAACGGATTTAATTCATGGGTTTTCAGGAACTGGAGTCCGGATGCATCGGCCATTTCGATCACGGCAGTCTTTCCTTCGTCAATCAATCCAAACCCGGCATTTATCTCCCGCCCGAGGGGATCATGGGCCTTTACCGAAACTACCCGGCCCTGTTGTTTTTTGATGATCAGCGCAGCGGTACCGTTGCCCCCGTCGGCAACAGGAAAATTTTCATGGCTGAAGGAAAGTCCGCTTTGTTTCAGTCCGGTGAGGATGGCATCGGCTGCTTCTTCTGCAGTAAGACTATTTTTAAATGCATTGGGTGCAATGAGTATATGCATGATCTTACCGGTTAACCACGTTTATGGGCCTGCCTTCTTTAAATGCCTTCAGGTTGCTGACGGCCATATCCATCAATCTGGTCCTGGCTTCTTTAGTGGCCCAGGCTATATGCGGGGTGATGATGCAGTTTTTGGCCTTGAACAATGGATTATCTGCAGGCGGAGGTTCTGTGGAGAGCACATCCAGGGCGGCGCCCGCAATGGTTCCCTGGTTCAATGCATCGGCAAGGTCCTTTTCCACGATGATAGGCCCCCGTGACGTGTTGATCAGAAATGCGGTTTTCTTCATCCGTTGCAGACTTTCGCGGTTGATGAGTCCTTCTGTTTCCGTGGACAAAGGACAATGTATACT
>DASRLM010000398.1:0-2310 GCA_035648455.1 Puia sp.
CGTATACATTATTAACGGTTTGTACATGTTTTTCACGTATGCAATGTAAATGATGCGTGTGGGCAGAATAACATGATCACCGGCATCCTTGAGGAAACGTCGCTTTATGTCAATATACTTTCATTTTGTGACTGAAAAAAATCATCGGCTTTAAAGGATAATAATAGAGCGGCTTATTTTACTTGATTTTATATTGCAACAACAGTGACGATGGCGCATGGATCAGCTCCAAAGTCAATCCCGCCTCCAGTTCAGTCCCTGATTTTGTGTCCATCTTGCCATCGTTGTCATTCCGGATCTCATAATTCCGGTTTTTATCCAGGCCGGAAAGTTTTACCACGATACTGCCGGTTTTGGAATCGGTTCTCCGAAAGGCAAGGACTATACCCGAACCATCGGATGGCCGGTTAAGCTGATAAGCCAGCCAGATACTGTCGCCCGTAAGGTCCCCTGTGCCGGTCAGCGGATAATAGTCCTCATAATAGTAAGGCCGGAGTTCCTTGTATTTACGGATAAGCTCCTGCATTTCCGGAATGCTGACATCGGAGGCGCCGATCGGCCAATTCATCACCATGGCGCTGCTGAGCGAAGAACGGAAAGTAAATGTATCCGCGGCGAATGCACCGGTGCCGCTGAGCGGCAACCAGAAACTCAATCCATAGGTGTGGTTCTGATAGCCATTCGGTTCCCCGTATTGATAGTCCGTACGCCAAAGCGGAGCGCTTCTGGACGTGGTTTCGAGATCCAGCCGCCGCCCACCGGAAGCGCAGTTATCGATGAGCAGATTCGGGAACCTGACCAACAGACTGTCCCAGAAGGCATACAGCCCTTCGATATGGCGGATCTCGCTTATACCCTGGCGACCGGGTTCATCAGCGGCCGCCCAGTAAGCAGCCGGATTCATGTTGAAGTCCTGGCGGTAATAGTCCAGGCCCTGATCAACGATCATCCGGGAGATGTAGTCCGTCAGCCATTGGCGCGCCGCCGGGTTACCCAGATCGAACAGATAATTGCCATTATCGGGTAATTTCATCATCCATTCAGGATGGAGGCGGTCAAACAAGGTGCCTTTTCTCACCCGCTCCGGTTCAAACCAAAGCATAAATTTCGCGCCAACGCTATGTGCGGCATCCGAAAGCGGTTTCAGTCCGCGTGGGAAACGGCTGCTGTCAACAGTCCAGTTGCCAACCTGGTTCCCCCAACTTCTGCCCTCATAGTTCGGTCCGCCGCTTCCGGTATACCATCCGGCATCCAGCCAGAATAACTCCGGGAGAATATTAAACTGTTTATAGCGATTGACGATGGCCAGCGCAAAATCTTCCGTCAGGCAGCTGTTTTCGTTACAGGGTGAGGGCCCAGCGGCCTGAAATCCCGCGGATAACGGGTATTCCGCGAATTTTCCTTTGATCATCCGGGAATGGTGGGCCAGGATAAACCGGCGGAAATGGTTGTTGCCGGTAATCCAATCTTCTGCTTGCCAGAATAGCATGCAGATCCGGGGCGTACGGATGGATTCCCGGGGATATAAAAAAAGCTTTACGTTCTTCATCCCGGAATGAAGGGCGACCGATTGATTGGCCATCTGCCGGATGCGCGCGTACCAGGTCCCCGTCCAGCCAATGCCGACGACAATCCCTCTTTTTCCCGGCATTTCCAGATTAAAGAAGGGAAAGGCCGTCGTGTTGGAAGAGCGGCCGCCCGCCGGCGTCATATAAATATCTGCCCCATGCTCCAGTTTCGCCGTAACCGGTTGAAAATCGCTGCGCCGGGCATCGCTGCCCAGGGCATAGTGCAGAATAGAAATACCGTCCCTGGTTTGGGTCAGGGAATAATCCATTGCGTTGACGTTTTCCAACAGGCCCGAATGCTGCCCCGATGCGTTTTTAAAAGTCAGCATCCACTCCACCGCCTGAAAACCTTTGTAACCGGTGACTTCGCAGCTGGCCTCCAGACGGGTTTTTCGGTCCGTGTAGGTATACCGGTATTTGACTTCCATGGAATCACCGGTCACCAGTTTTTCGGCCCTGTAGTTCCATCGCTTGATAAAACCATCCGACGGTTTGCCGTCATAAGTAAATGAAAACGGTGGAATATTACCCCGGGCAAAGCTGCCCGTGATCCAGGACTCCACATCCACTGGGCCCTCCATGCGATCCCTCGCTTGCGCGGAAAGCGGGCCGGTTAACCTCAGGAACAGCAGACAAATGAGCACTGACCGGAGAGAAATCGTTGGGTTTAGCATCATATTGGGAGCTTCTTATTGGATTAGCAGAACAACTCAGTAAAAATAGAAATCCCTTATAAAAACTT
>DASRLM010000399.1:0-3351 GCA_035648455.1 Puia sp.
GGTTTGGCCATTGGCCGTACTTAAGTTTATGAAATTGATGCAAGCCAGAAATAGGACAATGATGCCTATAATGCCAAAAAGCCAGACAAGTCCGATCCGGCCTCCCGTATTGACGCCATTCTTAAACTCCGGATACAGGTGCCATTTGCTCATCGGGTGTAAAAACAACTCGGGTTTATTCTGATCTGCTCTTGCCTTGCTGACCTTATTTTTTTTAAGATCTTTGATTTTAGCTGATATCCTCTCTAAATCCCCCTGATCTGCTATCTGAACATAGGTCAGGTAGTTGTTATTATTCCACGGATCTCCTGATTTTATTTCCGGATGGATAGCCAAATACAAATTCCAGGGAGCGATGAATGTAAGATCCTTAAAATCCGAATTGAAGGGAATGTCCCTATAAACACCCGTCACCATGACATCCGCTTTATTTTCAATCCGAATAATTTTATTGATGGGATCTTCATTTCCAAAAAAGGCCTTGGCAACGGACTCTGAAAGCAAGATGGAATTCGGATCTTTCAAACCATCCAGAGGCCCTTTAATCATCTGCAGGCTTAACATGGCGGAGACTCCGGAGTCCATGTAATTTCCGACTTCAATGAATTTCTTTTCTTTGTAGGTGAGTATATGCCCGGATGGATAGGTAGACATCACTATCCGTTTGAAGTCACTGCCATATTCTCTGCGGAGTATATCGCCTAAATGATAGGGATTCCAAACCAGTGTTGATCTTTCTCCATTATATGTATCATGATGCATCACCTGGGCAATGTGGTCGTAGTTCCGGAAATTCTTATTAAATGACCATTCATCGTGAATCCAAAGACTGTCAAGCAATACCACGGCAAGACCTACGGCGAGCCCGATGATGTAAATGAAGGCGTGACTCTTATTCCGGATGAGTTGACGCCATGCAATTTTTAAATAGTTCATGATGAGGAAGGTCTGCTGAAAGTTAGTTATCTGCCATCAAAAATAAATGTTCATGCGATATCGAATAAGGCAACAATATACGTGTCGGGACGGGTGGGAAAAACTAAAATATTCTAGGAGAATAATACTTTCCACATAATAATGGCGATTGCCATCGAGAACAAGAAGATGTAACGGAAATAAACAAACCCTTTACCAAACATAATTCCGTTAGGAGAAAACAATCTCTTTCTCCACCCTGGTTTAAATTTTCCCGTTCCAAGCCATAAATATATGAACAGGAGGAGAAGGGTGAAAAAGATGTATGCTATTAGTCCTGTATCGGAAGTCATTGGATTATAAAGATACTTATTTTTTTATGATACCTGGATGACGAATGACAAGGATGAACCGTCAACCGTCAACTATTTCAATGTAACTTTGCCCCATGAAATTCCAGGTAGGTGACAAAGTAACGGTGCTGCATTCAAACGAAGAAGCTGAAGTGGTGGAGATGATCAATGATAAGATGGTGATGGTGGATGTGCGGGGTGTAAAGTTCCCAGCCTATATTGATCAGTTGGATTTCCCATATTTTAAAAGGTTTTCGGAGAAAAAGGATATTCCGCAGAAAAAAGAAAAAAGATTCGTGGATGAGGTCCGGGTGGACAAGTC
Source organism: Puia sp. (assembly GCA_035648455.1). Classification (GTDB taxonomy): domain Bacteria; phylum Bacteroidota; class Bacteroidia; order Chitinophagales; family Chitinophagaceae; genus Puia. Next base: position 1,591 of record DASRLM010000399.1, read on the forward strand.
CCCGGCGAAAAATAATCCGCTGGATGGGGTCTGGCTCAGTTTTCTTCCCGTTTCCGATACGGACGAATTTGGGGACGAGGTGGTGGAGACCCTGAAGATCCATCTGATCAATCATTCGGCGCAGGGTCTCCGGTTTAAGTATAAGCTGTCTTATTTCGGAAAGATGGATTTTGAACTGGAGAATGAAGTTGTGGCCGGGAAAGATTTTTACCTGCACGATATTTCATTTGCCACATTGAACGACAGTCCTTCTTTTGATCTGGATTTTAGCCTGGCCCTGCCGGATAAAAAGAAAGCGCCGCACTATGAGCGTTCACTCAAACTGAAACCCAAGCAGGTTTTCATGCGCATCGAGGAGATCAGGCGGAAAGGAGGCGCCAGCTTCACCTACAAACTTTATGATGTTTATCCGGATAAGGCGCCGGAGAATGATAAATCCGATTTTCAACCCCTTGAAAAAAGAGGGTATAAGATGTATGATGCCTCCAAAACGCGTCAGCACCTGGAACCGGCGAAATATGAAGTGGACCTGCATATCGAAAAACTGACTGAGGCGTGGAGTCATTTGTCCAATTTCGAAATGCTCACCCTGCAACTGAATACATTCGAAAAATACCTGGATCTGGCTGTTGCTCATCACCAGCACAACCTCATTGTGATTCACGGTGTGGGAACCGGTAAGCTGAAAGATGAGATCCACGAGATCCTGAAATCACGCCGGGAGGTTCGCTCCTTTATCAACCAGTACGATCCGAGATACGGATACGGCGCTACGGAGATATTTCTCTAATTTCGCGGAAAGCTACCGGCCGGGCCATCGCTCCGGAAACGGGGAGGAAAGTCCGGACAGCACAGGGCAATGCACCGGTTAAGCGCCGGGGTCATCGTTGCGTGGGCTAATGATACAGACAGTGCCACAGAAAATAACCGCCCCTTAAATGGGGTAAGGGTGAAAACGTAGGGTAAGAGCCTACGGCGGCATTCAGTAATGAATGCGGCGGGTAAACCTTGTATGCTGTAATGCCATGTATGTTTTGTTGATAAGCCGGGACCACGGGAATTAGGGTTGATGGTATATGGTGGATGGTTAATGGATCTCTTGTGTGGATTCGCAATTAAAAGTCCATCCACTATCCACCATATACCATACACTTTTCTCCCTCGGTCCCCGCTTAGAGGTGAACGGTCCGTTCACATCGCCGCAAGGCGTAACAAAACGGGTAGGCAGCAAGATCCGTTCAGTAATGAACGGGCCAGATAAATGATGGCAGAGAAACAGAATCCGGCTTATGAGCCGGTAGCTTTTTTAATTCATCGGCGTCAAATATGCCTCGTCCTAAAAAGACTATACACTAAAAACCTAGTGTATGTCATCAAATACCGGCAAAAAGGAAGGTTCGGGACGTAAGGCTACGTACCGGCACTATGACAAGAATTTTACTTTAGAGATTGTGGAATCCATCGAGAGAGGGGTCCCCAGAAGTGCTATTACCAGGGAGCATGGGATAGCCCGAAGTGTTCTGGCCTGCTGGATGCGGGACTATGGCTCCCCGGCATATCATGCCGGTAAGCAGGGCCATATAAGTCAGCAGGAAAAAAGGTCCATTGTCCGGGCCATCGAAGAGGGTCGGATGACCATCTTTGAGGCCAGGGCAGCCTACCGGGTGAACTCCACGGTTACGATCACCAAATGGTTGAAGGAGTCAAAGCGGGAAAATGCGGAACTTGTGGCATCCAACAGTGCGCTTATGGCCAATAAGG
>DASRLM010000400.1:0-9322 GCA_035648455.1 Puia sp.
TCCTAAAACAACCGGTCATGGCAAAAAAAAACAATTGTATTCATAACTTTTTGCGTAAGTGTAATTAAGCAGTGTGGTGGAAAGTCAGTTTTGGGTCAATTGATGTTCCCCATAAAAAATGAGGATACAAAGAGCATATGGCAATGGGAGACGGATGGTTTGATTATCAGGACCCGAACGCCGGGTATAAGGATGTTAAAGAATGAATTCAGGCTCTCTTGTCCTGAAAAAATGCCGGACAATTTTAAATTTATTACTATGGCCATCGACAGGCGAACCTTGATCAGGAATATGTTTATTTTAAGTTTCGTAAAGTATATTCAGGTTCCCCTTGTTTTAACAGCGAATAAACATTTTTCCGGGGATAAGGACCTTACACTGGGAAACCAATACCTTGAAATGCATTTTGGGAAACAAGGAGATAGATTGAGTTTGGTTAGTTTTGTTAATCTGTTATCCGCCCGCAGAATACAAATTAAGTCCGACGATTTTTCAATCGGTATCGAAGGTCAAGACGCCCTGACCGCCAAAGACTTCCTCTTCAAAGATTACCGTGAAGACCAAACAAAGGAAGGACGCAGTCTCTGTTTACATTTCCACCATCATTCAAAAGATATCGCGCTGGTCATTTGCTACGAGCTTGGCCATCATGATTTTTTTGTACGCCGGCAATTGGTTTTGACGACGGCGCTGCCTCTTGAGCTCAGACAACTGAATGTTTGGGAGCTTGGTTTTGACGGGGTATGCTCGTTCCAGGAAAACGAGCCTCCTCAAAATGTATCCGCAGCATTTGGCTTTTCAGGTACTAAGGGTTTTGGTCTTCCCGTATTTATGGATGATAGTTTCTGGGGCCTTGAATATCCCGCCGGGTACAACCAGTATCAGGATGGGGTACTGACACTTACCCATTTTCCGGGACGCACGATCACGGGCGGTTTCCTTAGTAAGAAGGCGGCGCTGGGTGTGTCAGAGTCAAAGGAAATAAGCAGCAGGTTTAAACATTACTTAGAGACGATCCTGGCTTCTCCGCCTTCGGTAAAACAATTGTTTGTTGATTATAACACCTGGACCACCCTGATGCCAGCCACAGAAAAGAATTCTCTTGCATTGATTGAACGCTTTCAGCAAAAACTATTCGATCCCTACCGGGTAAATCTAGACTCGTATACCATAGATGACGGGTGGGATAAAAAAAATAGTTTATGGGATATTGACAAAGATCGGTTTCAGAGCGGTTTTTCCCCGCTCGTAGGCGCATTGAAGCGCATGAATGCAAAGCTTGGACTCTGGCTTTCTCCATCCTCAGGCTATGACCATGCGCCATGGCTTGGCTCACAAGGATATCCGAAAAATGGTACCTGGGATTGGTTTATGTGCCAATCTAATCCCCGGTATAGTGCAGATTTAATAAAAAAAGTTACCGGTCTGACAGAAATGTATGGTTTAAATTTTTTTAAGTTTGATGGTTTTTGCGCTGTTTGTAATGCGACCGATCATACATGGCATCTTCCGGGTAATTATTCCAAGGAGTCTAACGTTGATGCTTATATTAATTTATTAAAGGGAATCCGGGAAGCCAATCCGGATATTTTTCTGGATCCCACCAGCGGCATGTGGTTAAGTCCCTGGTGGTTGCAGCATGCAGAATCGGTTTACGGAGATATGTTCGACGGTGTGCCGCCGGCCATTGCTCCGACACCCGTAGCCGGTTATGGGCATTTTATAACCCGCGATGCACTGTTTCGGAAACGCATTCGGGAGAATCCCGGTTTTCCGTCAAACGCCATTGAACATCTTGGCATTTACACGCCGGACTATGATACCCTGTACGATGAAATTATAGCAGTTATCGGTCGTGGGTCACGCCTGTTAAGTTTATATCTCAACCCTTATGAATTGCTACGTAATGATCAGGACTGGGCATTTCTTGCCGGAGCATTGAAATGGGCCAGGAGCAATGCATCTGTTTTTTGGCAAACGCAACTCATACTGGGCGATCCGTTAAAGCGTGAGCCTTACGGGTATGCGCATTTCCATGGGGGAAAAGGTATCCTGGCTTTATATAACCCGTTCATGGAATCCTGCACCGTTTCTATCCCTTTAAATGCTGATTCCGGATGGATCAAAAATAAAGCGCTGCAGGAAGCAGAAGCGGACCAGCGTTATATTGCCCGGGTGATTTACCCGTATCTGCAGGTGATAAAGCCGGATATTAAATATGGTGAGCCAGTCCATTTATTGCTGGCAGGGCATGAAACGGTGATCGTTCAGATCGAACCGGTTGATCCAAAAGGTGCCTTCCTGATCGGAACACGTTATATGGAAATTAGCCGTAGCGGTAAAAGCATACTGTATAATGTATTTGGACGACCGGGGGAGTCCGGGGAATTATTTGTTGCGGGGTCAAGAAATACCACACTGAATTTAACGCAATCCAATGCCGGAAGAAAAGACGCAAAAATGCATATGACTTTTCCCGGGAGGGCACAGCATGCCCTTGTGGAGAACAGCAGCCTGGTTTTGGAGACGGGAAATGGTAAATCACAATTAAGAGGGGAATGTATTGCGTATATTCCTGAAGACAGCATTGCAGAGATGCATATTCTCTTTTCGCCTGTACTGCCGTCGGGGTATCAACCGCATTGCGAAGTAAAAGTAAACGGAAGCGCTGTTGAGTTTAATCTTTCACATCCAACCCTTACTCCTCCTCATATCCAGCTATTTGCCGAATTGCCTGTTTCTGACTGGTCTTATATCAGCTTCAAAATTTCATCAGGAAAGAATGAACTCAGTTTTTCTATTGACGCGCCTGTCAATGAAAACGGGAAGTTCAGGGCGGAAGCAGGGTGGTGGCTTTGGATTGAACATCCGCTGCAGAATGCCGGAGTAACTATTGAATATCAGGATATGCTGCCTTTACCGGATCCTGAGATCCTTCCTGTTCCCGCCAGAATCAATATGGAAAGGGAGATCATCAGCGTATGCCCAAACCAGGTTTTTACTAAAGGGGAAAACCGGGCCTCCTATAATGCATCTGTTGTTTATCTTGATGAGATCCTGCCCATGGAAGTGGCTATGAGCCTGGGACAACTTCAACTGAACAAAAGCGCCAGTGGTACTGATTTAATTGTTGCCGGCAGGAAATTCGGGCGCGGTCTTGGGACTAATGCCTATGGAAGGATCCGGTATGATATTGCCGGAAAATCTTTTAAACGGTTCCAATGTTTTGTCGGTCTCAATGAAGATGGCGGAAATGCCGCAATTATTTTTGAGGTATGGATTGATGATAGAAAAATATTCAGCAGCACTTCCATGAATAAGCAGGATCAGGCCAAAGAGGTTGACCTTGATATCGTGCATGCTTCCTCTATAGAAATACGGACGCTTAATGGTATTGATTCCGATGACCTCAAAGGAACTTATGGAGATTGGTGTGAAGCCAGGTTGATTCACTAGTTCCCGTTGCTGGCGTCAGGCCTAAGGTGTATTCTTCAGACTTTCGTTTAAACTCCCGTCATGGCATGATCAAAATCATTTTATCGCTTTGTCTTTCCGTTGCTTACAGCAGTATCTTTTCCCAGAACATTCCGACAGAATATATTCCGGTAAAAGGCATAACCGGGAAATACTCGGAAAAACGAACGCTGAAAGTTTTTATACTTGCCGGCCAGTCAAATGCTGTCGGCTATAATAATATTCACGAGTTCCATGGTGGAAAGAAAAATTACCGGACCGCATTCCGCAAGCGGTCAGATATCCGTTTTTGGCCAGGAAGTAATGCCAGGAATGGGTTCGCAAACCGCTGGACCCGGCTGCAGGTGGGCATTTCAGATATTTCCGGTCAGCCATCATTCCGGAAAGCCTGCTTTGGTCCGGAAATAGGATTCGGAGAAACAATTTCAGAAGAGCTGCCAAATGAAGATGTTGCGATCATCAAATATGCAGTCGGCGCTACCGGTATTGCCCGCAGCAAAGATTATCACGACTATATTCCTGCGTTGAAGGGATTTGACGATAAGGGAAAGAACTGGCACCCTCCAGTTGAGGCTGAAGAAGCCGGAATACTCTATCGGGACCTCATGACGAATATCCATGCCGCTCTCGCTTCCCTGAAGCAGACGGGAAGGGATTTTGAAATCAGTGGTTTTATCTGGATGCAGGGGGAGCACGAAGCCGGTATCAGCAGGACGATGGCAAATGATTATGGAAAATTGCTGATCCTTTTCATGAATTCGGTGCGTCATGACCTGGGTGTCATGAACCTTCCATTTGTTGTCGGCGAGGTCAACAGCCATACCTGGGCATTTGCAGATATAGGTCGGGAAAGCCAGGCAGCAGCTTGCCGGAACGACCAGCGCAGCCTGCTGATTAAAACAACGGATCTTTCCAGGAAAGGCATCGGGGGACTTGCCCATTTCGATGCAGACAGCATGCTAATCCTTGGAAACCGGTTTGCGCAGGGCATGTTTCAGCTCTTGGGAATTAAGAGCGCCGGAGTCACAAGCCGGCTGGTCATTCAGTAAAAATAATTCATGATAAACAAAAGATCTGCTGCTCTTACTATTCCATTTTGGTTCTGTTGTTGTCTTTAGCAAGGGCATAGGATATTCAGTACAGAACCGGATGCCGGGATCGCTTAGCGTTCCGACAACCTGATAGCCCGCATATATAAGCTACCGTTGTAACTTCATTTACAAAACCTTAAGCAATTCAAATCGTATGGGCTCAAATAGTCGCAAAAAGCTGTTGCTTGCCTTGATCTTGTTTTCCGGTTGGGCGTACAATATATACGGGCAAACCATTCCCTATACTGTTCCGGATAAACCATGGAATGACAGCCTTGGAAATCACCGGGCTGTTATCCGGACCGGAACAGCAGGAAACGCAGTGTTTGTGGATATACCCTGGCGGAGGAGAGATAAAGACCCGGAGACCAAGGCCATCCTAATAACGGACGCCGCCGGAAACGAAATCCCGGAACTGCGCCTTGTATTGATACACAGAGAGCATGGGCAACTCATCTTCCGGCCCCAATCGGGAGCGGGCGTGTATTATGTCTATTACCTGCCATACCGGGGCAAAAAAAATAATGGATATTTTGAAGGGGATTACCTTAAGGCGGCTCCGGCACCAGATCCTGCCTGGCTTGCGTCGGTTAAGGCAGCCACATCCCGATCCGGACTTCCCCAGGCAACCGTTATCGCCATCCAGTCGAGGACATCCTTTGACAGCTTTTATCCAATGGAGGTGGTGGCAACGCAAGAGGAAGTCGCTGCATTGAAAATGAAGCACCCGGGCGATCTGCTGCTTTTTCCGGAAGACAGGTCCCGGCCTATCCGGATGCAGGATGATCTGCCACTGAAATGGATTCAATCGGGACCTTCGGATACTTTTTCGGGAATCGCCTGCCGCAATGAATACTATGTTTTCCAGATAGGGCTGTTTGGTGCTGAACGCGGAGCCAGGGACGTGAAGGTCCGTTATGCAGGTGCTTCTTTCCCCCTGACCTGTTTCAACCTGGAAGGGATAGACTGGCAGGGCATCTATTTTAAAAAGAAACTGGACGTGCCTCCGGGAAAGATACAGCCCTTATGGTTTGGTGTAGATATTCCGGCAGATGCAGTTCCCGGATGGCATCATTTCCGTGTACAAATATCCGGCACCGGTCTCTCACCTCAAACCGTCCGCGTATCGATACTCATTAAGCAACAGCAACTGGCTGACCGGGGAGATGGGGAAGCCTGGCGTGGTTCGCGGCTGAGGTGGTTGAATTCAAGACTGGGTATTGATGACTCGGTCACTTACCCCTATACTGCTCTGCAGGTGAACAATCAAATCATTCGCTCTAAGTCTGCCGATGTTCGGTTAGATAAAACGGGTTTCCCTGCATCCATTCGGGCAGGTGGCGGGGAGATCCTGGAAGCGCCTGTTTCCCTGGATATGAGCACGGAGGAAGGACCCCTGACTACCGGCGCAAGCAAGGTGCGTTTCCTGAAAAAGAAGGAGGGGATTGTTGAATGGGAGAGCAACTCGTCCAGCCGGGACATCCATATCCGGTGCAAAGGAAGTATGGAATCTGATGGCTATCTTCATTACCAGGTCCGCCTGATTTTCCTTCGGGCGCAAACACTAAAAGATATCCGGTTGCTGATACCCGTTAGGCAGGAAAAGGCGGCTTATTTTATGGGCATGGGACTTCCGGGCATGATCTGCCCAATCACCTATTCCTGGAAATGGCACGGACCGCAAAATGCTTTTTGGATTGGCGATACGGACGGAGGGATCTATTGTAAATTCAGGGGAGCCACCTACGAAGGCCCTATGCTGAATCTTTACCATCCGGCCCCACCCCCGACATGGTATAATGATAACAAAGGTGGGTTCGCCATATCCCGGGATAATGACGCCGTGACCTGTGCCGCTTACACCGGAGAGAAAATATTCAGGGCCGGAGATACTTGTGATCTGGAGTATTCCCTGCTGATCACCCCGGTCAAACAAATCAATACGCAAGCTCAGTTTACCAACCGGTACTATCATAATGCAGCTCATCCCGCCCCGACGAAAGAAGATCTCCAATCGGGAGTAAAAGTGATCAATATACATCAGGGCAATCCGATAGAACCCTATATAAATTATCCCTTCCGGTCGGCAGACCAGATCCGGTCGTTTGTTCGGACCTGGCACCAGCAGCGGCTAAAAGTCAAGTTATACTATACCATCCGGGAATTATCCAATCAGGTAAGCGAATTGTGGGCGCTAAGGAGTTTGGGATCGGAAGTACTCGCAGACGGTTCGGGAGGAGGATATATATGGTTGCGGGAACATCTGGTGGATCACTATACCCCACAGTGGTTTACACCCATTGCCGGATTTGAGGACTGTGATGCCGCTATACTGACCAGCGTCAACTCCAGGTGGTACAACTATTATATAGAAGGTCTCCGCTGGCTCGTGCGGAATACGGGAATCGACGGCGTGTACCTGGATGACGTGGCTTTTGACCGGTCCATGCTGAAACGGATGCGAAAGGTCATGGACCGCGAAAAGCCCGGATGCCTAATTGACCTGCACTCCAATACCGGATTCTCCAAAGGGCCGGCCACCCAGTACACCGAATACTTCCCCTACCTGAATAAATTGTGGTTTGGAGAGAGCTTTCAGTATGATAAAATGCCGGCAGCCAACTGGCTGGTGGAAGTGTCTGGCATTCCTTTCGGTCTGATGGGGGATATGTTACAGGGCGGAGGAAACCCCTGGAGAGGTATGGTCTATGGAATGACGGTTCGTTATCCCTGGTATACCGAAGGCGTAAACTGTGATCCCCGCGCCATTTGGAAGATATGGGACCAGTTTGGAATAGCCCGGTCAAAAATGATTGGATATTGGAGTAAAGAAAACCTGATAACAACTTCTGATTCTTCGGTATTGGCTACTGCGTATATAAAAAATGACCGTATGTTGATCGCGCTTGCCAGCTGGGCCAAAGATACCGTTCAGGTTAAGCTGAATATCAATTGGAAAAAGATTGGCTGGAAGCCGGCAGGATCGATGATGGCTCCGGCAATAGAGAACTATCAGCCTGCTGCCACATTCAAAAGGAATGAATCAATTCCTGTAAATCCAACGAAAGGATGGTTGTTGATAATAAAAGCAGCGAAGCAATGAAACGGATGATCTGTTTCATGACCCTGCCGGGCATTTCCTAGCTAAACGGACAAACCATTGACGTCACCCGTGTTTAGACTGTTGACGCAAAAAAGCCCCTATGGAAACAGGGGCCGTTAACCAAAACAAACTGCCTATGAGAAAATTTTTATAAAATCATATTCTGGCGTAACAGTATGTATGCCTTTGTTTCCAGGCTGGCCAGCTCGGCCACCGGTGGCACCTGGTATCGCAGTCATTTGTTTTTGCAGGATCTGCAGACTGATTTTTCTTTTCAGAAGACCCGCGACGATAGTTTGATCGTATATATATCCGGTAATAAGTGGATCAGGTTCTTCTTTAAACCAAATCCCGGCAGGAAGATTTTTCACACCGTTCAGATAGAGCGGAATGGATTTATTCATTCCATATTGTGCGGCACGCCTTATGATTCGAAAAAATATATTTATTTTTCAGAAAGGGCCTATAGTGATCTGATAGAATAATATGGCGTTCAAAAAATTTCAGTTCCGGCCCGTATTTATTTCTGATGCTGAAGATCGTTACCCGATAAATTCAGCACGATGGTATTGTTTTCAGGCGTGATTCTGAAAACCACTCCGTTGCCTGGTTTCGAAAATGAACCATTCTCGGCTTTTACCTGGTAGTCCATTCCTTCAAACCGGCAGTCAATTTGATCAGCACCTATCTTGTTATAAGGAAGCACGGCTTTATTTGCTGCCGTCATTTCCAGGAACCAGTTCGATGATTTCCCGCCCTCCAGTTTCATTTTTATCCATCTTTCGTCCAGATCCATGACCAGTGTTGCGGAATTAAATTTCAAAGGCCAGGATATGTGCAGTCTGCCGGGAGTGGAATCTTGTACTATTGGATCTCCGCCTTCCATCGGTATTTCTTTCCCGTCCGCCAGCATTTTAAAACGCAGGCCGGCTATCTTGTCTTTTGTACTCCAGATGTATCCGTCCAAAAACGGAAGGGTAAAAAAAGCACAGGTATCAGAACCGGCTTTTTTCGTGATGTATGGAGAAGGCAAGTTTTCATTGAACAAGTGCACGTCCCGAAAACGTAAACGGCCATTTTCCCACAATAGATTGATCCGGTAGAACCGGCTGTTGAACCAGACTGTTTTCCGGTCACCGCCCTTCAGGTCCTCATTCACCGTAACCGAAGTAGGCGGGGTGATTTTATAATGATCCCGGAACCACTGTCCGGATTCAGCCAATGTTTCAACCTGTATTTTCCGTTCATCCCGCAACTGCGCGATCAGGGGCATTTGTATTTCAAATCCTTTTTTCATGCCCGCCCAGGTAAAGGAATTCTCCTGTCCCGCCTGCGTGTATGCATAGGCCATGCATTTCCCCTCTATGAATTCTTTGAAATACCAGTCAACCCAGGTGGAATCGCCGCCGCCGAACCGATAGACCGGTTCCAGGGTGACCACGCCCTGTCTTTCCAATCCCAGTCCGTTATCATACTGCCTTACCGGATCACTGCCTAGCATCCAGAAGATGGGAACGGGGATCTGGTTATTTTCATGCTGTGCGGGCATATACGCATTGAGTTTGCTGGGATAATATGCCTGGTTCCAGTAACCGCCCCATAAGGTATAACCATCTGTACCTATCTGGTCTTTGCAGTTACTGGAAGCAACGAT
>DASRLM010000401.1:0-2607 GCA_035648455.1 Puia sp.
GTAATAATTTGTACGGTAGTTATTTATATCACAAGCCGCAACAAGATATTGAGACTATTCCGTACGACAACGGATACTATTTTGAAACATCCGTGAATCATTTTTCCGAGTTCTGGATCAACGGCGGGGGCCTGAAGCAGGATCATCCGCTGGCAGCCTGGCTGCTGGACTTTACGGCCATCCGGAAAAATAATACCGGGCTGCTGACCTGGACCACCTGGCAGGAAAACGCATCCTCCCGGTTTGAGATCGAGAAGAGCGGGGACAGCCTCCGGTTTGTATCCATCGGATCAGTACCCGCACATCCGCACGCGGATTCAACGGCCGGTTATGCATTTACCGACCCGCAATTGTATGGGGGACATAATTATTACCGGCTGAAACTGATATTTCAAAACGGGGATAGTGTCTATTCGCCTGTACAACAGATCTTTTATGACCCGGATCAGGCGGAAATTCAGGTATACCCCAACCCAACCACCGGCCAAATCACTATAAATACTTCGTCGGAATGCCGCGATATTCAGATCTTTGATGCTGCCGGGCGACAGGTGTTTCGGAAGACCACCAGTGGTTTCAGTCAAAACCTTTCCCTGGTAACTCTTTCCAGGGGGATATACCTGATGCAACTGACAACAGACAAGGGCAGGAAAGTGTTGAAAATAGAAAAAAGATAGGGTAAATATGCCTGAAAGGGCCTACCTTTGCCGACTATTTAAAATAGAGCTGATGAACAGCCGCCGGGAATTCGAAATAGCGTTTGTGGGTTTAAAGCAGGGCGTTCATGAGTTTGAGTATCAGATCACTGACAGGTTCTTTGAGGCATATCAGCAGCAGGATTTTGAAAATTGCGACATACAGGTCAAATTGTTCCTGGACAGGAACCAGGGCTTTATGATGCTGCGCTTCGTGGTGGTTGGGAAGGTGGATGTTTCGTGCGACCGTTGCGGCAATCCGCTCCCCTTTGATCTCTGGGACGAATTCAACGTGCTGGTCAAGCTCGTCGAAGATCCGGAAATCATGAACCAGGAAGAAGAGGATCCGGATGTGTATTACATATCGCGTACGGAAAGCCATCTCCACCTGGCGGACTGGATCTATGAATTCATTAACCTGAGCATTCCGTTTCAGCGGATGTGTAAGGAGGATGAGATCGGCGGACCCAACTGCAATCCTGAAGTGCTGGCCATGTTGAAAAAATTAGACGCCGGTGGCGGAAACCAGGAAAATCCCCTGCGGAAGGGCCTCGAAAAGTTCCGTACCCCCGAATAAATATTTAGGTTATTTATAAATTGATGAGTCATGCCAAATCCCAAACGGAGACATTCACAGCAACGAAGTGCAAAAAGAAGAACACATTACAAAGCATCTAAGGTTACACTGAGCAAGGACAGTACCACCGGCGAACTGCATGTACGTCATCGCGCGCATGTAAGCGAAGGAAAATTATTTTACAAGGGTAAAGTAGTGGCTGAAAAGTCACCCGTAAAATAAGGGTTCATCCTTTCCTTTCCCGATGGGTCCTACCCGGGCGAAATGCACAATATTAAAAGATTAATATCCGTTTTGTCCTGGACGATTCACGGCTAATTAATGTAGATCAAACCTGGATGAATATTGCATTTGATATGATGGGCGGGGACTTTGCACCGGAAGAAGTGGTGAAAGGAATCCTGGATTATTTGTCCCATCGGCCTTCCCCGGCAATGATATTAATGATCGGTGACGAACAGGTGTTACAGCCTCTCGTTTCCCGGTATGCACTTCCCGCCAAATCCTTTAAAATTGTACATGCTTCCGAAGTGATCGGCATGCACGAACATCCCTTAAAGGCCCTCAAGGAAAAAAAGCACTCCTCCATTGCCATCGGTTTTCACCTGCTGTCCGCCGGAAAAGCGGACGCTTTCATCAGTGCCGGAAATACCGGCGCCATGCTGGTGGGTTCATTGTATACCATCAAGCCCATTGAAGGCATTCAGCGGCCGACCATCGCCACCGTCGTTCCACGCGAAAACGGCAAGACCGGTCTTTTGCTGGACGTGGGCGCCAATGCGGATTGCAAAGCCGAACACCTGAACCAGTTTGCGATCCTGGGATCCCTGTATGCCCAACATATCCTGGGCATCGACAATCCCCGTGTCGGCCTCATCAATATCGGAGAAGAGGAAGGCAAGGGCAATGTGCTTGCGCAGGCCACCTATCCCCTGCTCAAAGCGAATACACAAATTAATTTCGTTGGAAATATAGAAGGCCGCGATATTTTCATGGACTCTGCGGATGTGATGGTCTGCGAAGGATTCACCGGCAACATCATTTTAAAACTGGCAGAATCCCTTCACGAGGTGATTGGCCGTCAGAAAATAAAAAACGAATACTTCGACCGCTTCAACTTTGAGGATTACGGTGGAACGCCCGTTCTCGGCGTCAACAAGCCCGTGATCATTGGCCACGGCATCTCCCATGCGAAAGCTTATCTGAACATGCTCCATCTTGCCCAGAAAATGATTGAAACGAATTTGCTGGGGAAAATGGCGGAAAGTTTTAAGGGTTAAAAAAGCTACCGGCTCATAAGCCGGATTCTGTTTCTCTGCCATCATTTATCTGGCC
>DASRLM010000402.1:0-5756 GCA_035648455.1 Puia sp.
GCCATTTCGGAAAGCGTGGCGATCTGTTGCGCACGGAAACCGGCTCCTTTGGGGGGCATATAGGTTTCCTGATCCCATTGCATCAGAGCCAGCGCATTGCGGATATCGGCGAGCCTGCTCATGTGCTCCCGGTAAGCGGCGTATTGTTCCTTAACGGAATGAATTTTCAACATCGGGTATTTATTATCGTTAAAATTAAAATTCAGTTTTATTTCTTAGGCAAGATACCAGAGATTTGTCCTAATTTTTACCATATGAACCGGAAACCATTAACGATCTGGGTCCTGATCATTTTTTTTGTACCCGTTCTGGCCCATGCACAGAAGATTGATTCCATGATGATGGTTTATGCGGATAAATATCCGCAGGAGAAAACGTATCTCCAGTTTGACAAGCGGGTATACAATCCGGGGGAGATCATCTGGTACAAGGCTTATTTGTTTACCGGATTTGATCCTTCTCCCTACAGCCGGAATTTCTATACGGAGATGTACGATGCTTCCGGGAACCTGATACAGCGTAAAACTTCACCCCTTTCCGAATCCACCACGGCAGGAAGTTTTGAGATCCCGGAAAAATTCAAGGGATCCCGGGTACACATCAGAGCGTACACGACCTGGATGCTCAACTTTGATACCAGTTTTGTTTTCGAAAAGGATCTGCGCGTTGCGGGAATGCCGAAGGATTCAGCCACCAGTACCGCAGCAGAATTCAGTCTTCATTTTTTTCCGGAAGGGGGTGACCTGGTATCCGGAATAGAAAATAACGTTGCCTTCAAGGCCAATGACGCCTATGGTTCTCCGGTGCATATTTCGGGCACCCTGCATGACGCCTCAGGTAAAAATCTCCTGGAATTTTCTTCCCTGCACGATGGCATGGGAAAATTTATAATCACACCGGAAAAGACGGACGTATTTTATGCCAGCTGGAAAGATGAGAAGGGCACCGAACACCGCACCGAACTGCCTGCCGTGAAAACCAGCGGCGTGGTGCTGCGGGCCATGAATTATAACCACAGGCTGGTGTTTTCTGTTGCCCGTCAGCCAGACAATCAAACCTATGAAAAACTGGTGGTGATCGGCCACATGAACCAGCAACTGGTGTACAAGGCCATAGTGAACCTGAAGGATAATTTTATGAGCGGCGGCAATATCCCTACTGCCCAGCTGCCTTCCGGCATTCTCCAGATTACGGTATTTGATATGAATAATACACCCCTGGCGGAACGCGTGGTTTTTGTGAACAATCAAAACTATGGGTTCCAGGCCAGGATCACGATGCAGGCAAAAAGTGTTCAGCGAAGAGGCCGGAACGTGCTGGAAATTGATGTTCCCGATTCCCTGAAATGCAATATGTCGCTCGCGGTAACGGATGCAGAAGTGGATGGAGTGAGGGACAATGACGATAACATCATATCCCGGCTATTGCTCACAGGGGATATACACGGCTACGTAAAGTCCCCCTATTACTATTTCACCAATAATTCGGATTCGCTGGCCCAGCAGCTCGACCTGGTGATGCTTACCCATGGCTGGCGCCATTTCCGCTGGGATTTGGTCAGGGAGGGTAAAACACCGGTGATCAAATATCCGATTCAGGATTATCTTTCTATCAATGCGGATGTGCTGGGTGTTGACTATAACCGGATAGCGATGGATGAGAATCTGAACGTGATCCTGCAGAACAAAGATTCCAGTACAAAAATGATGAACGCACCCCGTATTGCCAAGGGAAGGTTCGGAGTAACCGGCCTGATTTTTTTTGATACGGCCAGGGCCTTTTATCAATTCAACGTGAATCGCAAACTTTCCAACGAAGCAGCGGTGATTTTCAATACCGGCCTGAATGCCAGCCCGCGGAAACTGAAATCAATCACCATGACGCTTCCTTCCTGGTCCCCGGAAGATTCCTTACTTATCCGGAAAAACCAGATGATTTTTGTTCAGGCAGCGAGACTGAGGGAAGAAGAAAATAACCGGGTCAAAACCCTGGCTACCGTAACCGTTACGGGAAGGGTTAAATCAGAATCGGAAAAACTGGATGAAACTTATGCATCGGGTATGTTCAGTGGGGGGGATGCCAATATTTTCAGCCTGTTAAATGATCCTACTGCCAATGCTTATCTCGATATCTTCAATTATCTCCAGGGGAAAGTTGCCGGCCTGCAAATCAATACCTCCGGGCCAACTCCCTCCTTGTCCTGGAGAGGGGGAACCCCTTCCCTGTATCTGAACGAAATGCAGGTGGATGCCGAGCAGCTTAAAAGCACTCCCGTTTCGGATGTGGCCATGGTTAAAGTATTCAATCCGGGTTCCGGAGCCGTTTTTGGTGGTGGCGGAGGTGGTGTCATCGCCGTGTATACCAAAAAAGGCGGCGAGAACAAATCCGATCCCACCATTAAAGGACTTGATCAAACCCGGCTGATCGGTTATTCCATGGTCCGGCAGTTTTACTCCCCCGATTATCTCCGGCATCCCGACAACGAGATACAGGATATCAGAACCACCTTGTACTGGAATCCTTATGTACTAACGGGAAAGGGAAACACAAAACAGACTTTCACCTTTTATAATAACGATGTAACGCATAAACTGCGGGTTGTGCTGGAGGGATTCAATGAAGAAGGAAAGCTTACCCGGATAGAGCAGATCATTCAATAGAACCAGGATCCGGCGCTGAAAAATAAGGAAACCCAATTTTCAGGAGAATGAACATATCGGAAATTACCCTTTTTCTGGAAACGCTGGCGCCGCTGGACTTTCAGGAAGATTACGACAACTGCGGACTGATCCTGGGTGAAGGGGGAGATCCCTGCCTTGGCATTCTGATCAGCCTGGATACCACGGAAGCGGTTATTCAGGAAGCTGTTCAACGGAACTGCAACCTCGTAATTTCACATCACCCCCTTATTTTCCGCGGACTTAAGCAGATCAATGCGGGAACGGGTACCGGCCGTACCGTAATGGCCGCCCTCCGGCATGGGGTAGCCGTTTTTGCCATGCATACCAACCTGGATAGTGTTTTATCCGGAGTAAACGGGGCCATGGCGGATAAGCTGGGCTTGGTGAACCGGCGCCTGCTGCTTCAGAAACCGGGATCCGGACCCGGAAATCGCGGCGAACCGGGTTCGGGACTAATTGGTGAACTTTCCGATCTGATCAGTGAAATGGAGTTCCTGGCCAGGGTCAGGGAAAAATTCGGGATTCCCGCTATTCGCCACAGCCGGCTGACCGGAAGGCCGGTGCAACGGGTAGCTTTGTGCGGAGGCACAGGAAGCTTCCTGATTATCAATGCCTTATTGGAAAAAGCCGATTTTTTTGTTACTGCGGACATCCGGTATCATGAATTTTTTGAAGCGGATGGAAAGCTTGTTCTGGCGGATATCGGGCATTATGAGAGTGAGCAGTTTACGGTAGATCTTCTCCATGATGCAATCCAAAAAAAATTTCCTAACTTTGCCGTCCTTAAAGCGGGTACTGCAACAAATCCCGTCCATTATTATTTATAAACTATGCCCAACGTCAAAGAATTTTCTGTTGAAGAAAAATTAGCCTCCCTTATTGCCCTTCAAAAGATAGAATCCAAATTAGACGAATACAAAGTATTAAAAGGGGAACTTCCTATGGAAGTCAGCGACCTGGAAGATGAGATCCAGGGATTGAATGCCCGGCAGACCCGCATTGAAGAAGAGATCAATGGGATACAGGAATTCATCAGCCAGAAGAAACAATTGATGAAGGATGCGGATGAGCTGATCAAGAAATATGATAAGCAAAGCCAGAATGTTAAGAACAGCCGCGAGTTTGAAGCCATCAACAAAGAAATAGAAATGCAGCAGCTGGAAGTGAAGCTGTCTGAAAAACACATCAAGGATGCCAATGAAGAAGTGGCGGAAAAAGTGATCCTGCTGGATAAGGCCAGGAAAGCAATCACCAGCAAGGAAACGGTTTTAAAAAATAAAAAAGACGAACTCGATAAGATCATTGCCGCAACTGAAAAAGAAGAACGTCATTTTGCCAAGCTGTCCTCCGAAGCCCGCGAAAAAATAGAACCCCGCTTACTGCACTCTTACGACCGCATCCGCACCAACTACCGAAACGGCCTGGCCGTTGTTCCCGTTGTCCGGGATGCCTGCGGCGGTTGTTTCAATGCCATCCCCCCCCAGCGTCAGAGTGAGATCCGCCAGCGTAAAAAAATCATCGTATGCGAAAATTGCGGCCGCATTCTGGTAGACAATGATCTCAATGATGTGGTAGAGGTGAAATAAGCTTTCACCGGAAGCATGACCCCATTAACTTGCATGCATGTTTGCCGGACCTCCCTTTACAATACGTGTTTTTTGTGCCGTCCTGCTGATGGCGTTTATGCCTGCACGTTATGCCTGTGCACAATATCATTATGATTTCAACCCGGCCTGCCGGAAAGCTTACGCAGAGATCATCCACCTTAGGCTCGGTCAGGGAAAAGTGCTCCTCGATGCTGAGAAAAAAACGCATCCGCAAAACCTCATCCCCTATTTCCTCGATAACTACATCGATTTTTTTACTCTTTTTTTTAATGAAGATCCCAGGGAATACGAAAACCGGAAACCAGGCCAGGAACGACGTCTGGACCTGATGAAAAAGGGCGATCCCGGATCGCCCTTTTTCCTGTTTAGCCGGTCCGTTATTTATTTCCAATGGGCTGCCATGGACATCAAATTCGGGAACCGCTGGGATGCGGCATGGTCTTTCCGCAGATCCTTTCTACTGGACAAGGACAACCTCCAGCGGTTCAGCGGTTTTCAGCCCTCGCTGATGTTACGGGGTGCCATGGAGGTTGCCGCCGGAACCATTCCGCCGGGTTATCAGTGGCTCGGCGGCTTGCTGGGCATCCGGGGAACCATCAAAGGGGGCATGCGGGCATTGGAAACGGTTTTGAACAGTACCGATACCACGGCACAAATATTTCATGAAGAAGCGGTGTTTTATTATCTCTACCTGAAGTTCTATATTCAGAACCAGCGGGAGGCCGTATTCCAATATATCGCCAGCCAGAAACTGGATACACGCAATAATCATTTATATGCCTACCTCGCGGCCAACCTTTCTCTGAACGACCAGCAGGCCGCCAATGCAGAACGGATCATCCGGGACAGGAATCCGGATCCCGGATACCTGGACATGCCCCTGTGGGACCTGGAAATGGGCTATGCCAAAGCAGATCATCTGGATCCGGATGCCGATGTTTACCTGGAACGGTTTCTCACCCGTTTCAAGGGTAAATTTTATGTAAAAGAAGCATTGCAGAAACTGAGCTGGATCTATTATCTCCGTCATCAACCGGAGAAAGCGGCACAGGCGCGCAACCGGCTTTTACATACGGGTAATACGGAAACAGAAGCCGATAAACAGGCGATGAAGGATGCGTTGTCCGGCCGCTGGCCGAATGAACTGTTGCTGAAAACGCGTCTGCTGGATGACGGCGGTTATTATCACGAGGCCCTGCAATTACTGGCCGGAAAAACGTCTTCTTCCTTTTCCAATGCTGCCGATCGGCTGGAATTTGCCTACCGGCTGGGCCGGCTCTACGACGCGCTGAACAGGAAAGAGGAAGCCATTGAGGCCTATCTGACCACGATGAGGCTGGGGGAGCGCCGGAAAGAATATTATGCGGCACGGGCCGCCCTGCAAACAGGTTATATTTATGAGGCCCGGGGGGATATAAAAACGGCCATTCCCTATTTCCGGAAGGTGTTGGACCTGAAGGACCATGAT
>DASRLM010000403.1:0-5404 GCA_035648455.1 Puia sp.
TTTTTTGAACATCAAGCTAAGGTGTAAATGTGAAAATGTGAAAATGTGAAAATGCATTTCCGGTAAATAAAACCCGGATTCATTTCACTTTCAATTAAAGCTTCTCTACTCATGCATGCATTTGAAAAAAAAATAATGGTAAACAGGAAATAGTAAAATCCAATGAAAATGATTGCATTTTCACATTTTCACATCTCCACATTTACACATTAACTCGGATCCACCAAAAACAAAGGCTGATCAAATTCTACCGGAGAAGCATCTTCCACGAGTACCTTTACAATCTTACCTTTCACTTCACTTTCAATTTCGTTGAACAGCTTCATGGCTTCAATAATGCAAACGACCTTCCCCGGTTCTGTTTCGTCTCCGACGTTGACAAATGCCGGTTTTTCAGGTGAAGCGCCACGATAAAAAGTTCCGATCATCGGGCTTTTTATGGTAATCAGGTTGTCTGCCGCGGTATCTGCAGCCTTTTGTTTTCCGGAACCTGAACCGCCGGACTGCCCGGTATTGGACTGAGGCGGAGCATAAGCGGGGGAGAATGATGGCGAAGCGACAGGCGCCGCAATGACCTGCTGGATGTGCTCTTCTTTTTGTTTTACTGTAATTTTAAATCCCTTTTCCTCAACCGTCACTTCACCGATATTCGATTTGTTGACCAGCTTGATCAACTCCTGAATCTGTTTAAAATCCATCAGTTATGGCATTTACAATTAATAAGTAAGACTAAGGTAAGTGTTATTCTTTCACCCTTTCCACATATTCACCGGTTTTTGTATTAATCCGGATCAATTCCCCCTCGTTTACAAAAAGCGGAACGTTAACCGTGGCACCCGTTTCCACTTTGGCCGGCTTGAGCGTCCGGGTGGCGGTATCCCCTCTTACACCAGGTTCCGAATAGGTGACCAGTAAAACAATTTTATCCGGAAGCTCAACGCCCATCGCGATCTCGGTTTCGGTATTCATGATCACGGAAACCTGCTGCCCTTCCTTCAGAAACTGCGGGGCATCCACCAGGTTTTCCTGCATGGCGATCTGCTCGAAAGTCTCCGTATCCATAAAATTATAGCCGGTATCGTCTTTATAGAGATACTGATATTCCTTGCGTTCCACCCTGACCGGGTAAATATTGTCGCCGCTGTTCCAGGTTTTTTCAATGCTCCTGCTGTTGTCAACACCCTTTAATTTGGCCCAGACCTTGGCTGCCGCCCTGGCCGTTTTATTCTCGCCAAAGTCAATTACCGTATACAGACTGCCTTCCAGTTTAATGATAAGCCCGCGACTGATATCTGCTGTATTTGCCATGAATGATAATTAATTGTTTACCCCAAAGGGCAACAAAACTAATGGTTTTTATGCTTACACACAAAGAGCCCCTGAATCCTTAAATTTTGGTATCCCGGATTTTGCTTTATTTTTATAAAAATATCCAGAATGAAAAGAGTGCTGATCGCTGTGACTTTTTCCTTTTTACTCTTTAATCTTCAAGCCCAAACCACTCCCCCGGCGGAACCGGCTTATGTCCGGAACCCCGACTTCCCGCCGATCAGGCTGTTGGAGGTGGACAGTGTTCATTATCTGACCAAAGCCGACGTCAGAAAAAACAGAAAGATCCTGCTCATATTCTTCAGTCCCGAATGCGAACACTGCAAACACCAGATACAGGATATCCTGGCCGATTTCAGTAAATTCAAGGATATCGAAATCGTGATGGCCACTTTCCAGCCTTTTGATGAAATGAAAAATTTTTACACCTATTACCGCATTGGAGATCACCCGAACATCAAAATCGGACGGGATGAAAAATTTTTCCTCGTGCCTTATTACAAAATACAGAACCTGCCTTACCTGGCCCTCTACGACAAGAAGGGCCAGTATATTACCCATTTTGAAGGAAATCAGAAAGTAGAAACCCTGCTGAACGGATACGATGTAAAAAAAGATTAAACGGGGAAAAGGATATAAAATACCGTTACCGTCTTGAAAAATCGGTTCCGGCCTTTAACTTTGTCCTTCCCGGAAACGGATCAATCATTTCACAATAAATTATTTCCGATGAAAGTTACTGTAGTAGGTGCAGGTGCGGTTGGTGCTACCTGTGCCGATAATATTGCGCGCAAGGAACTGGCGGAAGAACTGGTATTGCTGGATATTAAAGAAGGTTTTGCCGAAGGAAAGGCACAGGATATGATGCAGTCTGCAGCCTTACTGGGCTTTGACACACGCATCTCCGGAAGTACCAGTGACTATTCAAAAACTGCCGGCAGCAGCGTGGTGGTTATTACTTCCGGACTGCCCCGTAAACCCGGCATGACCCGGGAGGAACTGATTGGAACCAATGCCGGTATCGTGAAAACAGTAACAGAAAACATTCTGAAACATTCCCCGGATGCCGTACTGATTATCATCAGCAATCCGATGGATACCATGACCTACCTTACCCTCCGGGAAACCGGTATACCAAAAAACCGTATCATCGGAATGGGCGGCACGCTGGACAGTGCCCGCTTTAAATATCAGCTCAGCCAGCACCTGGGCTGCAGCCCGGCCGACCTCAACGCACTGGTTATCGGGGGTCACGGGGATACGACCATGATCCCGCTGATCCGTTTTGCCACCTGGAACAGCATTCCGGTGACTACCCTGCTGAATGAAGAAAAACAAAAACAAGTGGTTGCCGATACCATGGTGGGTGGTGCAACACTCACCAAACTCATCGGCACTTCCGCCTGGTATGCTCCCGGAGCCGCCGGAGCCGCGCTCGTGGAAAGCATCATCCGGGATGAGAAAAAACTGTTTACCTGTTGTGTGGCACTGGATGGCGAATACGAACAAAAAGATATCTGCCTCGGCGTACCGGTTACTATAGGCAAAAAGGGCTGGGAAAAGATCATTCCTTTCGACCTGAATGCAGACGAAAAGGCGCTGTTCGCCAAAAGCGCAGCTGCGGTAAGGGGAATGAATAATGTATTAAAGACGCTTTGATTTACCGTCATCCTTCAACTTTTTTAATCCGCTATTGACAAACCCAAATCCCCTTAGTACTTTTACACTTCTACCATCCTCGTATCCGGCGAAAAGTCAAATTAACCGTATCGCTATAACCCAACAGTTATCCGTATGCGTGGATTTGTGCTTTTCACGGTTCTTCTGTTCATCTGCGCGTCGCTTCTACAGGCGCAGGATGATGTCGCTTTCAGGAAACATAATCCGAAGGAGGATGCCAACATCAATCCTTTCCTGAATAACCGGATAAATCCGGACAGCAACCTGTCTATCAATCCTTCCGTGAACTGGAACATGAACCCGTTAAAGGATAACGAGGTAAACCCCCTGCTGAATGCTTCCATCAACCCGATGATCAACCTGAATCTGAACCCCCAGTCCAATGAGGTGCTGAACCCCGTGTTCATGAAGAGTCTTCAGCCTTCCAATGCAACCTGGCAAGGGATGTTCCTGTTTAATGATTCCAATACTCTGTTCGGATACATCTCTGTTGCTACCCAGAACGTGATGATCTCATTCGACAACAATGGAACCTGGAATGGATATTTTGTAAAGGCAGCACAAACGATTTACAATTATTTTACGGTTGCCGGCGTATGGACGGGCATGTTCCTCTGCTACGATAATTCCTCGGGCTACAACCTCTTCGATAAAACAGGCAAATGGACGGGCGTCCATGTAAAGTAAAAGTAACACCCATGCTGTATAAAAAAACGCTACCCCTGATGACCTTTTTTTGTCTCCTGATCTTTTCACTGCATGCACAATCCCTGGAAAACCGGCACGATCCGAAAGTGGACATTAACCTGAGTCCGAATTTCAATTCAACGATCAACCCCGAAAAAAACTCCAACATCAACCCCAAATACAACTGGAATATCAATCCCGCGCACAATAATGATATTAACCCGGAATACAACAGCAGCATCAATCCGCTGAATCATTTTGAACTGAACCCGGATGTAAATAAAACCCTGAACCCGATGTACCACAACGAGTACCATCCGAAAAATCCTGCCTGGAAAGGATTGTACATGTTCAACCGGACCGACGACCTGATCGGATATATTTCCGTGGCCACCCAGCAACTCATGATATCGTTTGATGCACAGGGCAACTGGACAGGCTTTTTTGTGAAAGCCGCCAGCGGCATATTCAATCATTTTGACGTAAAGGGGGTATGGGACGGAAAATATATCTGCTTTGATTCTGTAGTGGGCTATAATATATTTGATAAAGAAGGAACGTGGACCGGGAATCACATTAAATAGGTCCTGTAAGCCTTGCCCGTATGCGTGCCAGCACCTGGGCAGGATCAATTTTTTCCATGCATTTGAAATGCCCGAGCGGACAGGAATCATATCCTATTTTTGAACAGGGCCTGCACCGGAGATGCTCAATCTCCAGTATTTCATAAGGCATAGTTTCCGGGGAAGCATTTTCTGCGAACCGCTCCAGGTAATTGGTTCCGTAGTATGGTGACATGCCGAAATCCGGCACGGTATTTCCCCAGAGTGAAATGATGGGTCTTTTAAAGGCTGCAGCAATATGCATTAACCCCGTATCGTTGGTGACCACCAGTTTGGCCCTGCTTACCAGGTCTGCCGATTCATTCAACCCGAATTTTCCACAGGCATTATAAATTTTGACGTGGTCTACGGCGGCAATGCGGTCGCCTTCATCCGCATCTTCCAGTCCGCCCAGCAGCACAATGGGGTGATCCAGCAATTCACAGAGTTTTTTTACATGATGAAAAGGATATTTTTTGGTATTCAGGGCAGCTCCGATCACCACACCTACATAACCAGCCGAATGGGAAGTAGGCAGATCAGATTCATTGATCACATCTTCCCGGGCTATAAAATAATCCAGGCCGGCTCCATCATTCTTAACCCCAAAACTTTCCACCGTTTCCATGTACCGGTCCACGATATGGGTTTTGGGAAGCAGGTTCCATTTAAAACTGGTGTAGATCCATTTCTGAACATTCAGTTTATTGTAGGAAAAGGATTTGACCTTCAGGGCATCCTTCACTTTCATGGACCTCAGGTTGTGGTGAAGATCTATGATGTAGTCGAAATTTTCATTCCGGAGTTCTTTAATCACGGCCTGCAGGCTTTGCTCCAGGTAATGGACCTTATCAATGTATGGATTGGAAGCAAGGATCTGCAGGTAGGTGGATTTGGTGAGGAAATGAATTTCCGCATCGGGCACCTGCTGCTTCAGACAACGCACTACCGGTGTGGTGAGAACGATGTCGCCGATAGAAGAAAAGCGGACAATTAAAATCTTCATCAGATAAACTTTTCTGAAAAAATGATCCGCGAAGATAGGGATTCAGCCAGCATAAGCCGGGATCCACATGATTATTCAATATAATTCAGATCCTTATGAT
>DASRLM010000404.1:0-8672 GCA_035648455.1 Puia sp.
AAAAACAAGATGGACGAGGGCCTTGATGTTCCTGGCGCCGACCTGGATGATGAAGACGAGAATATTGGAGAAGAGGATGAGGAGAACAACTATTACAGCTTGGGGGGAGATGACCACAACGACCTGGAAGAAGACCAGGGAGAATAATCATAAAACTTCCCATGGCCCTAAAAAACAGGATTCCTACCGGCTGGCTTCTGATGGTGATCGGCTTTATTTTTATTGTTACCGGTGTGTTTGTTTTTCTCTATCCCTGGCACGCCTATTACCGGCTCACAAAATATACGGGCATCCTGCTGCTGCTGAACGCCCTGCTCCTGCTTTATATAGCCATCTCCAGAACCCGGAATGCGCGGGAAAGGAATTGGGTGCTGGCAGAAAGCATCATTGATTTTCTGTTTGTCATGATCTTTTTTTTCAACGCTTTACTTTCCTTTTTTGTTTTGCCTTTTTTTATCGGACTCTGGATGGGCATTGTTGGCGGATTAAAAATGGCGGCCGCTCTGGCTTTAAAAAGGATCCTCCGGGGCTGGGGCTTTATTCTCACGGAAGGCATTATTTCGGTCCTGTTCTCCATCTGGGTATTCAACGGCCCCTCTCCCAAAGCAGTCAGCATCACCCAGCCGATCGGGTTATTCGCGCTGCTGATGGGCGCCTTTAATGTATTTGAGGCACTGCGCTTTAAAAAATCAGAAAGCACACTGGATATGATGCTCTGACAATGAACAGGGACAATTGTCCATTGTCAATTAAGTATGGGCTTTTGTCAAATTTACATTTCCCTCTACGATCTGCTGCAGTTGCTTTGCCGGAACAACACCGGATTGCCGCCATTTTATTTCACCTTTCTGAAAGATAATCAGGGTAGGCACACTTTGAATCCCGTACGCATTGGCAACCTGCGGATTTTTATCGATATCCAGCTTGATGATGGTAATTGCCTCTTTCAAATTGTCCTTCAACTCTTTCAGAATAGGCGGCATCATCTTACAGGGACCGCACCATTCAGCAGAAAAATCCACCAGTACCGGCTGATCACCGTGGATCAGATCATGAAAAGATTTTTTTTCTGATGACATGAACATCTGTTTAACTAAAGTTACTGATTTTTTTTGGGTATTATTCAACACGGACGCAATCTGGCAGTGGCGATCCGAAAATTAGGAATTGATTACCTTTACCCATCAGGAGTGCGCGATTTCCCCGGTATTTCATTCACTTTCCAAAAAAAGAATTAACTCATACTTATGCATCCAGATACCTTGTCCGTTCATGCAGGTGACGCCGATGATTTGATTGGTTCCGTTGTTCCCCCCATCAATTTATCGACCACTTTTGAGCGTGATGAAGCCGGGATCATCGGCGGAAAAGGTTTTATTTATACCCGGATGGATAATCCGAACAGAAGGGCGCTCGAAACGAAACTGGCCCTGCTGGAAGGCGGTGAGGAGGCCATCGCTTTCCCTTCCGGAAATTCGGCCGCACTGGCCATTGCAGAGGCCGTTCTGGAGCCCGGCATGCACCTGGTTATGCCGGATGATTGCTATCATGGCATCGCGTCGCTGATAAAAAATATGCTGAGCCGATGGAAGGTTACCCATACGGAGGTGGACATGACGGATCCCCGGCTGGTGGAAAGGGCAATTCAAAAAAACACAGGACTCATACTTTTGGAAACGCCATCGAATCCGATGTTAAAGATCACGGACATTGCCGCAGTAGCCGGTATCGCCAGGGCTCGTGGTATTCTGACGGCGTGCGACAATACCTGGACTACCCCACTGATACAAAGACCGCTGGAGCTTGGCGTGGACCTCGTATTCCATTCCTCCACTAAATTCTTTGGCGGTCATTCAGACGTCCTGGGCGGTGTGGTGATTGTAAAAAAGAAAGATGACATATCCATGCGGCTCCGGGAGTTCCAGGTTACCGGCGGTGTGGTACCCGCTCCTTTCGATTGCTGGTTACTGAACCGAAGTCTCTCTACCCTGTCTCTGCGCCTGGGAAGACAGGTTCAAAATGCCGTCGCCATTGTGCACTTTCTGAAAACCCATCCCCTCGTGGAAAAGGTTTACTATCCCGGATTGCCGGAACATCCCAATCATGCGGTGGCCGGGAAACAGATGAATGGCCAGTTCGGATCGATGATTTCGATCCAGGTTCAAGGGGGTGAAAGAGAGGCCATGCGTTTTGCTGGCAGTCTCCGGATTTTCAAACATGCTACCAGTCTCGGTGGCGTGGAAAGTCTCATCGAACACCGGAGAACGGCCGAAGGTCAATCTCCTAAAAGCCCGGATAATCTGTTGCGTCTCTCCATTGGCGTGGAATACATCGACGACCTGATTGAGGATCTGAAAAACGGATTTAATCTTTAAAACCCGGCAATATATTTAAAGACCCGGTTTCCGGCAAGGCCAGCTTTAGGCACTCCCACCCATCAAATTCTCCGTTTTAAGCGGTTTACTGACCTAAATCAGGTAATAATTCGGGGTGCCATGCGTTTTATATGATAATTATCCATGACCATGAAAAAGCTAATCCCGCTCCTTTTTGCAATTGTCATGTTGTGTTCCTGCAGCTCAACACAACTGGTTTACATCAGTGTAAAAGAACCCGCACCCGTGAGCATACCACCCAATATAAAAAATATCGGGGTAATCAACAGAACCATACCTTCGTCAAAAACCAATAAGGTAATTGATGCTGTTGACAAAGCCCTTTCGCTGGAAGGCAAGAATCTGGATAAAGACGGGGCTGAGGCAAGCATTGAGGGACTTACCACCGAACTGCAGAAGAACGGAAAATTCAATGAAGTAAAACCTTTAAATCCCGCCGGACTAAAAACCGTTGGCCTGGATGTGTTTCCCGCTGTCCTTAGTTGGGATGAAGTTGAAAAAATATGCAGCGAAAATAATATGGATGCCCTTTTTGCGCTGGAAGTCTTTGATACGGATTCCAAGCTTAGTTATTCCGCGAATCCGGTAAACATGCAGGTCCCTGTTGTAGGGAATGTTCCGGGAATAGAGCACCGGGCAAATATGTCGACGGTTGTAAAAACCGGATGGAGGATTTATGACCCATCCAGCAAAACAATCCTGGATGAATATGCGATATCCAGGCAACTGTCGTTTTCCGGAAGTGGCATCAATCCTGTTGTAGCAGCAACCACCATAATGAACAGGAATGAAGCCGTAAAAGAGGCTGCCAATCAGGTCGGACAGGCATATGCTCAGCGAATTATTCCGTTCTGGATCAGGGTACACCGGGATTATTATGTAAGGGGGACAGATAATTTAGTCGTCGCAAAAAGAAAGGCACAGACGGGAAACTGGGATGACGCGGCTAAACTCTGGCAAAGCGAAACCAGCAGCAGTAATAGAAAAATTGCCGGCAGGGCCTGTTATAATATGGCGATCATTAACGAGATAAACGGGGATCTGGATACAGCAATTAAATGGGCGCAGCAATCATATGAAAACTATAATAACCCGCTTGCTCTCCATTACGTAAATATCCTGAAAAACAGACAGGTTAAAGATGAAATCGTCCAGAATCAGCGTGCGCAATGATTTGCAAACTACAGAACATCCGGGCAAGGGCCTCCCATTCCCGTAGAGATTTTATTTGATGCCTCCGAAAGCAGCAAAATTTCCGTTTTTGTGTAATATCTCGGTGTAAAGGAAACCCGCCTGCTTCATCAGGTCGAGTTGAAAAGTGACCGAACGCGGACTGTCCTCATGATCTATATATTCCAGCACCTTGTCCCGGTACGCCTCCCCACCCAGCGATTCCAGGTGCCTGGCATACTGACCGGAAAAAAGCCGGTTCAGGGGTTCGGAATCCTGTGTCACCAGATCCGTGATCCAGAAACTTCCTCCGGGTTTTAATGCCTGATAAATTTTCCTGAATACTTCGGTCCATTCTGCTGTTCCCCTCAGATGATGCATTACGGAACCGGCCAGCACAACATCAAATTGGATTTCCCGCAACGGGAGCTTCAGGATATCGGCCTGTACTATTTTCACATCACCCGCCGTAGCGGCCGAAACCCTTTCCCTTGCACGGTTCAGCATGGGCATGCTCAGATCGATGAGGGTGCAATCCAAGTCCGGAATCTTTTCCAGCATCTTCAGCGTATAATTCCCTGCACCGCACCCGATGTCCAGCAACTGTTTTGCCTGTGGATTCACGAACAGAGCCGCCCGCGTCACCAGATCCAGCATCAGTGGGGCATCAATGATGGTTTGTTGTCCGGTCTCCAGGTTGGAAAACCGCTCCACGTCCTGGTCAAAACGTTTGCGGATTTCATCCATGCCGGATTTTCCTGAATAATTCATAGCCTTTATTTTTTGATTTTTACTTTTTTCACAAACCGGAACAGCAATAAGACAGAAGCCATCGTCAATCCGGCAATAAATCCAAGCCATATGCCGGGTGATTTCATATGAAAATGGAAAGCCAGCAGATACCCGGCCGGAAGTCCGATCACCCAATAAGCGATCGTAACCAGCAGGGTTGGCATTCTAACGTCTTTTATTCCCCGCAACAGCCCGGCGCCGATGGCCTGCGTACTATCCGAAATCTGAAAAACGGCAGCAAATAACAACAGCACGGAAGCCAGATGAACCACTTCGGGATTCCGGTTAAACAGTCCGGGCAATTGCCAGCGGAATAAGATAAAACAACAGGCGCAGAAACTTCCGTAAATCAGCGCGGTAATGAAAGTACTTCTTCCGATGATCCTGATCTGGTTCCAATCGGATCTTCCATAAGCATTGCTTACCCGGATGGAACCTGCCTGGGAAAGTCCCATGGAAACCATAAAAGTAAACGATGCACAGCTTAGAGCAATTTGGTGCGCGGCCTGCGCTATGGCACCGATGGTGCCGATGATAATGCCCGAAACAGCAAACGCGCTCACTTCCATGCCCAGCTGCAGGCTGCTGGGTATGCCGATGTGGAGTAGCTCCATCATGGTTCTTCCATTTAACTTCCATTGCCTTCGGCTGACCTTCCTGTACCTTCGGAAAGTTCCGTGTTTCAGAATGATGGCGCCCAGCACGATAAAAATAAGCGTACGTGTGATCAGTGTGGCCAACCCCGCACCCCGCAGTTCCATGCGCGGAAATCCCCAGTTGCCGTAAATGAATAACCAGTTCAGGAATGTATTCACCGGCAAAGCTCCCAGGGAAAGGATCATGGCTGTTCGGGTGTATTCCAGTCCGTCCGTAAACTGTTTAAGGGTCATGAACAGCAGCATGGGAATGATGGAGATACCCACCATCAGCATAAAAGGATAGGCCAGCACGGCAACCTCCGGATCCTGTCCGAGGTAAAATAAGACTTGCCGGCAGAAAACAAGAGCCAGGGAGATCAGGATGGCAAATAGGGTACAGAGAAAAAAACCATTAAACAGGTAATGCGATACCTGCTGATCATCCCGCCGGCCATTGGCCATCGAAACCATCTGGGAAACGGACATGGTCATGCCGATACCGATCACAAAAGGTATGTTCACGGCATTCATCACCAGTGCCGCTGCAGCCAGGTGTTTATAACTGATAGCGCCTACCATGGCCGTATCAATGAGATGCAGGGACATCTGCGCCAGTTCCCCAATAATGATGGGCACCGCCAGCCGTATCGTTTTATAAGCTTCCGTATTTCTCCAGTTCCGGGACATAGTCATAATAAAAAGCCTGCAAAGGTAAATGATGTTGCACAGGAAACCGGATGGGATTTGTAACCAGTTCATCCAGTAACTTGTAAGAAAATAAGGCAGATGACTGACATCCGTTGGGGTATTTTGGGTTCCGGGAATATTGCCCGCAAATTTGCATCAGATCTTCGTTATGTGGAGGGTGCAAGACTGGTTGCCGTGGGATCCCGGCATCAGGACAAGGCTGATGCCTTTGCTGCAGAATTCCCGGCACCATACAGGCACAATAGCTATGAGGCGCTGGCGGAAAATACCGAGGTGGATGTGATCTATATTGCCTCACCGCATTCCATGCATCATGCGCATACCCTGATGTGCCTGGAAAGAAAAAAAGCCGTGCTCTGTGAAAAAGCGCTGGCCATCAATTCGAGGCAGGTGAAGGAAATGGTTGATAAGGCCCGGAAGGAAAAAGTATTTTTGATGGAGGCCTTCTGGACGAAATTCCTTCCCCATTACCAAAAACTACAGGCGATGCTGCAGGAAGCTGTATTGGGCGATTTAAAAAATTTCCTGGTAAACTTTGGATTCATTCCCAATGCCCCTGTTCCCCAAAGATTGTTTGATCCGGCCCTGGGCGGCGGGACCCTGCTGGATATCGGTATTTATAATGTATTCATGGCCATTTCGGTTTTAGGAAGACCGGATCATATCGAGGCCAGCATGACACCGGCTTCTACCGGGATAGACGAACAGTGTGCCATATTGTTCAAATACAAAAATGGCGCACTGGCGCAGTTGTTTTCCAGTTTTTCCACCAACCTCGCCACGGAGGCCGATATCAGTGGCAGCAAAGGCAGGATCCGGCTTACCCATCGTTTTTATGAGCCCGGCACCCGCATTGAATTTTATCCCGGACGGATTGACAGCAAACAGGTTTTGGATGTTCAACGCAAACCGGGAATTGGCTACCATTATGAGGCCCGTCATGTATGCGAATGCCTGCGGAAAGGATTGACGGAGAGTCCGGTGATGACTTTTGCCGACAGCCTCTTACTCATGGAGACCCTGGATCGCATCCGGAAAATTGCCGGGATCCGGTATCCAGAGGACAGGTAAAGAAGCACTGTATTCTCTAATAATCATTACGGAAAAAAAATAATCTCCCTTGCGATGGCATAAAACAGGCCAAATCTGGGAAAGGGATCTTTCAGTTGTAACCTTTCCTTCCCGCAATGATCTAATCTCAAAAGACATTATCCCGCATGGCTTACCAGCTTTTTCAGATACTCACTGGTGATTTCATTTTCCGTAATGGTGGTCAGTCCTTCGCCGTTTAATAATTGCAACGCTGCCCGCTTCATTGCGCGGACCGCTATTTTCAGAAATCCGGGGCCCGTGCTTAGTCTTGCCACCCCTATTTGTGTCAACCGCTTTAAATCCGGAATGCCGGGAATAGCGAGAATATTTACCGGGCAGGAAAGTGCGGTGACCAGTTTTTTAATATCCTGTTCCCTGTTCATCGTGATCGGATAAATACCGTCGGCTCCTGCTTTCAGGTAAGCCATTCCCCTGTTCCGGGTTTCTTCCCATTTTTTTCCGGCACTCACCCATTCGGTGCCTTTCACATACACATCGGTCCTCGCATTGATATACAGTGGAATGCCTGCGGCTTCCACCGTCTCCCGCACCGCCCGCAGTCTTTTGCACTGAACTTCCATCGGGTAAAGCATTTTATTTTTAAAATCATAATCCTCGATATTAACGCCTACAATGCCGGCTTCCAGGATCTGATGTATATTTTCACGGAGTTCTTCTTCCGAATGGGCATATCCGCTTTCTATATCCGCCGTCACCGGAATGTGTACAGCAGCGGTTATTTTTTTCAGCAGGATCAGGAGATCACTAAACTTCAGGTTTTCACCATCTGCCACGCCATGGGTATAGGAGATCGACGCGCTGGCAGTGGCCACGGCGGGATAACCCAATTCCTCCAGCAGCGCGGCTCCCAAGGGATCCCAAACATTGGGCAGGATCAATAATGATTTGCCAGCATGCAAATCGCGAAATGTTTTTGCTTTATCTGTCCGAGACGCGTTGATCATCCTATTTTATTTTTTTCCCGATACATTACAACGAACGAATGCTGACCGGATCTGGAACGATTTTCTTCTCCACCACGTGCTGATAAACAGTTTCGTCAATTTCCTTTTCACTTTTGGCAATCACTACCGTGGCCACCGAATTCCCGATGAAGTTGATGAGAGCCCTTCCTTCACTCATAAACCGGTCCACCCCGATCAGCAGGGCCAGTCCTTCCAGCGGAATCACCTTCATGGCCGTCAGCGTGGAGGCCAGTACAATGAACCCGCTCCCCGTTACGCCCGCTGCCCCCTTGCTGGTAATCAGCAGGATCCCGATAATCACCAATTGTTGCCCGAGGCTCATGTCAATCCGATAAACCTGGGCCAGAAAGATCACGCTCATGCTCAGGTAAATGGTGGTGCCATCCAGGTTAAAGCTATATCCTGTAGGGATCAGCAGACCGACCACTTCTTTTTCACATCCGGCCGCTTCCAGCTTTTGCATGATGGAAGGGAAAACGGCTTCACTGCTGCTGGCACCGAGTACAATCAGGATCTCTTCTTTAATGTATAGCAACAGTTTCCAGAAACTGAATTTATAATAACGACAGATAGCATTCAGCACGACAAAAAGAAAGACGAATCCCGTGAGGTAAAAACAGAGCATCAGCTTACCCAGCAGAAAAATACTGCCAAAACCAAATTTTCCAATAGTATAGGCCATGCCGCCGAAAGCGCCAATAGGACTCAGCCGCATGATCATATTCAGCATGCCGAAGATGATCTTGTTGATCCGGGTTATGCCGGTCAATACCGGCTTTCCAAAATCACCGGTTTGTTTCAGGGCAACGGCAAATAATATGCTAAAAAAAAGGATCTGCAGGATATCTCCTTTGGCAAAGGCATCTACGATACTGGAAGGGATGATGTGT
>DASRLM010000405.1:0-8516 GCA_035648455.1 Puia sp.
TATACACGCCTTTGGCTGCATATTGGTAGGAAGGATTCTGACTGTACTGTTTCCGCCATCCCCAAAGTTCCACACATAAGTAAGGGGTCCCGTGCCGGTGGAGGTATTGTTGAACAACAGCGGATGATTCAGGCTGCAAACGGTTGGGGAGTCCACCGAAAACCCGAGAGCAAGGGCCGGTAAAACGGTGATCACGTTAATCTTTTTAAGCGTATTGCTGCAGCCAAAACTATTGGTTACGGTCAGGCTGACGGAATACTTGCCCGGGAACAAATAAGTATTGGAAACCGTGGCCACGACGGTATTCATCGTTTTCCCATCTCCGAAATCCCAAAAATAACCGGTAACGGTTCCGTCGCCGGGATTGGCAATACCAGTGAAACTGGTGCTGAGGGGCGTACAACCCAGGGTGTCGGTGATGGAGAAATCGATCACCGGGCTCTTGTAAACGGTAATGATCCTGGTTTTTGTAATGGTTTGTGCCCCGTCTTTAACGGTAAGGGTTATGGTATAGTCCTGTCCGGTAAAATAGGTGGCGGCAACCGGGGTATTCCGATCATTGGTGCTGATTCCGTTTCCATTTCCAAAATTCCAGATATAAGTTGCCGCTGCACTGGCGCCGGTGCTGATGTTTGTAAAACTAACGGCCAAAGGAGAACAACCCGATGTTTTGCTGGGGGTAAAATCGGCTGTGAGCTGCGCCATGGATGCGCTGGGCACAGTGAGCAAAAGGATTAATGCCAACAACCACCGCGATGGTGAGCCTGGGATAAGGTTCAGGGGCATTAAACCTGGTTTTTAGGATATTGAATATTCGATCCGCTGCACACTACCAAAGCCAATGGGTAACGCGTAAATGAGCCAATTATTTCAAATACAACGGGTTTGCGGGGCCGTAATACCCGGTCGTTTCCTTGCGGAAAGGAAAAAAAGAGAAGTAATGGCCGATGACGGCTGCCCTGCCGGACCAATCAATCGCTGAACAACCATTTAAATCGATGAGCGAATGCCTCCAAATCGTTATCCTGATTGGTTTGTCGGTACTTTTATTTTTTTAAAAAACGGGATTGTATGAAAAAAAATTTGCTATTCGCCTGCTTGCTTTTGTTTGCTTTTTCCTGTAAAAAAAAGGATAACCATACCGAAACCAATCAAACCAATATGGGTTCGGTACTGATGAGAACCGAAACGAATAATGGTATTACCTACCGTTTATTTTTAGATGACGCACAAAGCAATTATAAAGGGATCGTTGTTATGGGTAGTGGGAATGACGAGAATAATCCATCACCAGGAAGCCTGGATGGCGCCGCCGAAACGACATTCTGTGAGAAGGCGGCCCAGAATGGCTACGTCGCAGCCATCGTTCAATACCGCAAAACGTCCGGTGTGGCGGATTGGAACAACAGCTCGCTCTTTGTCGCAGCAGATTATGACAAGTGTATCCAGGCTCTGTCTGCCCTGTACCATGTGGACAAATCCAAATCTGTAGTCGGCGGTTTTTCCTATGCCGCCTTCATGCTGCTCACCGATATAGCCATAGACAACACACTTGCCTATACCAGAGGGGTTTTGGCCCCTTGCGGAGCCACCGGACAATGGAGTGCCCAGCATTTTATCATTCCGGTTTATAGCATCGCCTGCAGCGGAAATAATGAAGGGGATTTTTCCGGCAAGGAATTATATGACCAGATTCCGAACGACGCGGCGGTCAAAGGCGCCAGTGAAGGCGTAACCGACAATTCCTGCAGTACGCACTGCGGAGGGGACTGGAGCCTGCCGATGTACAATAAGCTGATCCAGTGGATTCCCGGCTGATTTCTAAGAAAGTCATAAATAAAGAACGCAGAAAGCCGGACTATGGTTTTTCTATTTCCTGCAATTCTTCCATTTCATCTCCTACCACCCGGACCACCTTGATGTGATCCAAAACCTCCAGATTCAAAATGTAAGATGCCGGAAAGCCTGTAACCCTGATTTCATTTACATTGCTGATGTGGTATCCGTTATATCCGTTGTGGACCTGCTCGCTGATATCCTTACTCAGGTTATCGGCTCCATACCGGGAAATGCTAAATCTCCGGCGTCCGTGTTTGCCATAATACAACCGGGTTTCGATTCCAGGCCGGCGAAACTGACAGGATATTTCTTTATTGGGCAAAACGGTCCAGGTTTCATCCTGAACACCGGGATAGGAGGACCGGAAATCGCGAAGCGCTCTGGCATGAATGATTCCCTTTGCGTGCAGATTGCTCACGTTTGTTAAATGATCTGCGGATTCGACTGTTTTTCCAGAGAAATTTATTTCCCGGCTGGATGCCGATTGCGCATGCGTGGTCAGGTGGAGGCAATAAAAGGCTGCCAATAAAAATAACTTTTTCATTGTACTGATTTTACGAAGTGAAGAAAAATAAAAGTTAACAGGAGAAATGATGATTACGGTGATGCATAACCGCTAATCGCATTGTTCCTGTATGCCAGATAATTCCAAGCACGTGCCAGGAATATATTGTGCTATTAATCAGGGTGATGGGCAAATGGTGTGGTTAAACAACCTGTCCGGTTTCGATACATTCCCCGTGCAGTCATCCGCATTGAAATCATTTTCTCCATATCAAACTCTTTTACCATCCTGCATGAAAGGTGAACTGCTCACTTATTTTGTTGCATCCGGGGTTAAAAAGCGAGGGGATTAACATTTCTTTGGGAACCGCCGGGATCAGTCGTTAAACTGAAATATATTTGTGCGTTCCAGGCAGCAGGTGATTTTCTGATGCCGGTATTTAAATGATCGCTATATGAAAAGTCTTTTCCTGCTTATGATGGTTTTACCGATGGTCCTGGGTTCGTGCACTCCTCCCCGGAACGCTCCCGTCAGTATGGTTCAGGATGGATCATCCTTCGAAACAGCGATCGTAATCAACGAGATGTCGGAATCTGCCGGTATCCGGGCCGAATACCGCTGGATAAAGGAACATTATTCCGGCTATAAGGTAAAGCGTCAGAGCCAGCCCAATTACAGGAAAAGACCTTATGATCTAATACAAATTCAATTTTCAGACGACCGGGTAGTGAGCGTGTATTTTGATATTTCCAATTTTTACGGAAAACTTTGAGCCATGAAAGAATTCGTCATTGATTTTATGTATAACGGGGTACCCTATACCGGACTCGTTACGCCAAAGGAAGACCGGGGCGGTACTTTTTATTCCGTGCACCTGGAAAGTGAGAATCAGGAAGTGCATTTGGATATTCTGGCCAGTGCCTGTGAAACGGATAAATCGGATTGGTGTTTTAAATGCCCGGATGGGCAGGAGCCGCCCCAAAATTATGATAAGGCCTTTTTGCAGGAAATCGGCGAAGCGATAGAGAAGTGTGAACAATGACCGGTCGAGAAAGCTCAATGATGGCGCGATGAGGAACCGGATTTGGAAATCAAACAAATCGTTTATGGAAAAGAAAATATTGCGGTCAGGAATTGTCGGATCAGGTTTTGCGGCGAAATTTCATTATGAGGCTCTTCAGCGCGTTTATAGTACCGGCGTGCTGATTGCAGGAGCCTATTCTCCTACGCGGGAGAAGCTGCTCGCCTTTACCGCGGCAAGAAACCTGCGCGCATTTGAAAGTCTGAATGAATTAATTGAAAACGTGGATGTGGTCCATGTATGTACCCCTCCGGTTACCCACGAACCCATCGTGGTGGCTGCCTTAAAAAAGGATAAGCAGGTGATCGTGGAGAAACCTTTCACCGGTTATTTTGGCGATGGTAGCGAAACATTCAACGGGGATACTTTTTCAAAGGAAGTGGGGTTGGCACGGGCCATGGAAAGTATCCGGAACATGTTAGCCGCAGAAAAAGCGGGAAAGGGGCGCATCATGTATGCCGAAAACTGGGTGTATGCCCCGGCCATTCAGAAAGAAAGGGAAGTACTGCAAAAGACGGGTGCCCAGATTCTCTGGATGCATGGGGAGGAATCCCATTCCGGTTCCCATTCCTTAACCTATGGACATTGGAAATTTTCCGGCGGGGGTTCCATGATCGGAAAAGGATGCCATCCTTTGTCGGCAGCCATTTATTTAAAACACGTGGAGGGCCGTGCCCGGAATGGCAGGCCCATCAGACCAAAAACGATTTCTGCCCGCACCCATGCCATCACCAGGATGCCGTCCTTTCAAAACGAGGGTTATCTGCGAACCACCTATCACGACACGGAAGATTTTGCCTTACTGCATATATTATTTGATGATGGAACCATTGCCGACCTCCTGGCCAGCGAACTGGTGATGGGCGGCGTGCATAATTGGATTGAAGTGAATACAACCAACCACAGGACCATCTGCAACATAAATCCCAACACGGCCATGCAGGCTTATACGCCCGCCGAAAAACATTTTGCGGACATCTATGTAACCGAAAAAACCGAAACGAAACAAGGATGGTCTTTCATGTCGCCGGATGAACCCTGGTTCAACGGTTACCAGCATGAAATGGAAGCATTTTACCGGTCAGCCGCTTACGGGGATCCGGTTGAAAGCGATAGCAGACTGGCTTCCGATACCGTAGCGGCCATTTATGCGGGATATGTTTCCGCGGAGCGAAAAGGAGCAGAAGTGGAAATAACCATATTCAATTAAACTATGCCGAAAAATAAAATGAACCCGGTCCTGAATGCTGTAAAATCCTTCATGACCGTTTGTGTATTGCTGATGGCAATGCAAAGCTGCAAACAGGCTGAAAAGAAAAATGACAAAGCGGATTCCCTGGCGATGAGACAAAGCATTCCGCCTTCTCCCGTATTATCTCCGGAAGAATCCCTGAAAAAAATACATGTTGAAAATGGCTTTATGGTGAAACTGGTGGCCGCGGAGCCTCTGGTAACCGCTCCTATAGCCCTGAACTTTGATGACAAGGGGCGGATATGGGTAATGGAAATGCAGGATTTTATGCCCGATACGCTTGGAACGGGCGAAGATATACCCAGTGGTAAAATCGTGATTCTGAGTGACCGGAACGGAGACGGGATCATGGATGAACGAAAAGTTTTTCTGGATTCCCTGGTATTGCCGCGGGCGCTGTGTTTAATTGAAAACGGAATCCTGGTTGCCGAACCGCCCAGGCTCTGGTATTATGAAATTCAGAACGACAAACCGGTGCATAAAACCCTCGTGGATTCCGCTTACGCAGAAGGCGGTAACGTGGAGCATCAGCCCAATGGTCTGTTCAGGGATTTGGATAACTGGATATACAGCGCCAAGTCCGCCAAACGCTATCGCAAAAAGGGGGCTCACTGGCTTATTGAGAGAACACACTTCCGCGGCCAGTGGGGCATTTCTTCCGATGACCAGGGACGTTTGTATTACAACAGCAGTGAGGTTAATTTAATGGGGGATTATTTCAGTCCGGGTTTGGGCGCTGCCAATGATCATCAGCAGGAAGTGGCCGGATATGATACCCGGATCGTTCACGACGACAGGGTTTATCCCGCGAGGACCAATACCGGTGTTAACCGGGGATATATGGAAGGCATTCTGGACGACAGCCTTCGACTGGTGAACTTTACCGCCGCCTGCAGCCCGTTGATTTATAACGGTGTTTTGTTTGGGAGTGCCTATTATGGAAATGCATTTGTAGCTGAACCGGCCGGCAATCTGGTGAAAAGAGATATTCTTCAGGACCATGGATATATTACAACGGGTGAGGAAGCCTATACAAAAAAAGAATTCCTGGCCAGTGAGGATGAAAGGTTCCGCCCCGTGAGTTTATACAATTCCCCGGGTGGTGCTTTGTACATCGTGGATATGTATCGCGGTATCCTGCAGCATAAAACCTATTTAACACCGTACCTGAAAAGTGAAATAAAGAAAAGGGGGTTAACCAAACCGCTTTCCTGCGGCCGTATCTATAAAGTAGTTCCGCTGGATGCGAAAGAAAGCATTGTTCATTTTACGAACAACGATCAGCAGCTGGTGGACCTGTTACTGGATTCCAGTGACTGGATGCGTAACAAGGCACAGCAACTCCTGATTGACCGTAAGGACAAACAGGTGGTTCCCCGATTGCGTGGGTTGTTAAAAAATACGGATAAACCTTTATCGCTTATTCATGCCCTGTGGACCCTGGAGGGATTGTCTGTTTTGCAGTCCGGCGATGTATTGCCCCTGCTGAAACAACCTGACTGGAACATCCGCATGCAGGCCCTGGCTGTATTGCCATCGGTGATCGGTAAAAAAAATTACCGGCAGTTCTTGTCTGTTTTACAGGAAATGATAAGTGGCAACGATACGCTGGCGGCGCCTTATATTTCCTATTTAGCGCATGCCTTTGAACCCATAAGCCCAGTTGCGGCCAGGCAACTGTTGATCGGCCTGGCAAAGAAATATCCCGAAAACAAGTATGTTGCCGATGGCATCATCAGCAGTCTGAAAAACAGGGAAGGCGATTTTTACAAGGAAGCCCTGGTCCTTCACGCCGATACCAGTTTGAACATCAATAAAAGATTAAAAAGGGTGATGGATGATATCGAAAAGGTAAAGGACAACAGTAACGCACTGGCCGTTGCCCGCGAGTATCCCAAAGGATTTGCATTATTTCATGCTGTTTGCCAAACCTGTCATGGTCCCGATGGCAATGGCATCTATGGATTGGCTCCCCCGTTAAATAATTCCAATTGGGTGCAGGGCGATAAAAATAAATTAATTTCCATTGTACTGTATGGATTAAACGGACCGGTGAAAGTGGCGAATATCTTATATAAAGTGCCTGAAGTGAGTGGAGAAATGCCAGGTATTGGCACGAATAAAGATTATTCGGATGAAGATATTGCGCAGTTGCTCAGTTTCATTCGCGGCTCCTGGAACAACAAAGCGGATAAAATAAAAGCCGGCGATATCACCGGCATGCGGCATGCGCAGCAGGATCGCCAGAAATCTTTTACCGCAGACGAATTGAATAAATTGAAATAGTTCACTGGAGCAATCTTTATTTACATGCGGATAAAGAATAGTTTAGCTATACAGACAAAAATCGGAAGATACCGCTGGACCATTTGTTCCCTGGTTTTTTATGCCACCACGATAAATTATCTGGACAGGCAGGTGATCAGCCTCCTGAAACCTACACTGGAAAAAGAATTCAGCTGGACCGAATCTGATTATTCCAATATCGTAGTTGCATTTCAGTTTGCTTATGCCCTGGGCATGGTGGGGGCCGGCAGGATCATCGATAAAATAGGAACCAAACTGGGATATGCCATTACCCTGATCCTTTGGAGTTTTGCTTCTATTTTGCACGCTTTTGCCACCGGAACCCTGAGCTTCACCTTTTTCCGTTTCCTGCTGGGCATTACAGAAGCCGGTAATTTCCCTGCGGCATTTAAAACGATTGCCGAATGGTTTCCCAGGAAAGAAAGGGCCTACGCTGCCGGCATATTTAATTCGGGAACCAATATCGGCGCCATACTCGGTCCGCTGCTGGTGCCTTACCTGGCGATCCACTACAGCTGGAAAATCGCTTTCATCGCTACCGGCGCCATCGGTTTCATCTGGCTGATATTCTGGTTTTTGCTGTACGAGGTTCCGTCAAAACAAAAAAGACTGTCCAAGGCCGAGTTTGACTATATACACAGCGATCAGGATGATCATTCGGAAGTCATCAGCCAGGAAGAAAGACCGGAGATATCCTGGATAAAATTGCTGCTCTATAAACAGACCTGGGCCTTTATTGCCGGTAAATTTTTAACGGATGGTATCTGGTGGTTTTTATTATTCTGGCTGCCCGCTTTCTTACACGAGCAGTACAGTCTTACGGGTGTGCAGGTGAGTCTCCCCATTGCCTTTGTATATACGCTGGCAGGTGTCGCCAGTATTTTTGGCGGGTGGCTGCCCATGTGGTTTGTAAAACAAAAAGGATGGGAAATTGTCCGGGCCAGAAAGACTTCGATGCTGATCTATGCCTTTTTCCCTTTGCTGATCATCGGTTCACAGGATGCGGGCAGTTTTCACATGTGGTATGCCATTGTGATCATCGGCATAGCGGCATCTGCGCACCAGGCCTGGTCGGCCAATTTGTTCACGACAGTTTCCGACATGTTTCCCAAGAACTCTGTAGGTTCCGTGGTGGGCATTGGCGGCATGGCGGGGGCCATCGGAGGCATGGTGATAGCTGAAGTCGCCGGGCACTTGTTTGATTATTATAAGGCCCTGGGTAATATTCAGGCGGGTTATTACATTGTGTTTTTTTACTGCGGAATAGGCTATCTCATTGCCTGGATGATCATGTTTAAACTCCTGGTTCCGAAAATGACGCCGGTAAACTACCGGGGTTGAGGAACCGATGAATGCAAAATGACTAAATATGGATAATCCGGAAATTTCAGAAACAGACAGCAGCCGCCGGTCCTTCCTGAAAAAATCTGCTGTCGGAGCCGTTGTGATGGCAGGTTCAGGATATTTTCCGTTTACCAAAAAAGATCTGAATGCGGACAATATACCGCCGGATGAGATGCCCTGGTATCGCC
>DASRLM010000406.1:0-3315 GCA_035648455.1 Puia sp.
GGGTTGAACTTTGGAAGGTCCGTTGACAGGACCACCAATATTTATGAAAATACCCAGGCCATTTTCCAGAGTTTAAATTTTTCTGCGGCCATCACGCTGTTCAACTGGTTTGCCCTTCGCCGGCAGGTGGAAGCCAATAAATACTTTTATCAGGCCCAGGTAGTGAATATCGACAAGATCAAAAATGACGTGACGCTGAACGTGGCAGCAGGTTATCTCCAGGCCCTGCTGGCCAGGGAACAGGTGACGCTGGCAAAAACAAAACTGGGGCTAACCAGTCAGCAACTCAATAATACCCAAAAACTGGTTGATGCCGGTTCGGTACCGGAATTAAACGCCGCGGAACTGGAAGTGCAGTTCGCCACCGATACCGCAGCCGTGATCACCGCCCAGGAAACCTACGACATCAACGTGCTCCAGTTAAAAGCCATTCTGAACCTGGATGCAGCCTCACCGTTTGAACTCGATACCCCGCCGGTGGAAACCATTCCCGTAGAATCCATTGCCACGCTCCAGCCGGATGAGGTTTACCAGATCGCGGTAGTGGCCTTTCCCCAGCAAAAAATGAATGATCTCCGGATCAGCGCGGCACGGAAGAACGTCGATTTTTCCCGCGGCCTGCTTTATCCGACGCTTTCAGCTTACGTGGGGCTCGGAGACAATTTCGCAAACAGCCTCAAACGGATCAGTGTCAATCAGTCC
Source organism: Puia sp. (assembly GCA_035648455.1). Lineage (GTDB taxonomy): Bacteria > Bacteroidota > Bacteroidia > Chitinophagales > Chitinophagaceae > Puia. Next base: position 703 of record DASRLM010000406.1, read on the forward strand.
ATAGGTGCAACAGGCGCCTATGCTTTGGATGGCCTCACCAATACCCAGTATCCCGTTTATGCGCCCTTTGCCACCACTTCCTATAGCAGCCAACCCCTGGGAAAGGCCTTTAATGGTTACGGCACCCAGCTGGATAATAATTTCGGCCAGCAGGTGGGACTCCAGCTTAATGTGCCCATTTTCAACGGAAATATTTCGCGGACCAATTTTCAAAAGGCGAAATTAAATGTGATCACGGCGCAGCTGACCAAGGACAATGACCTGCTTACCCTCAAACAGAATATTTACCAGTCCTATTATAATGCCGTCGCCTCCCTCCAGAAATTCGACGCCAATAAAAAAGCGGTTGCCGTGGCGGAAAGATCCTTCGACCTGTCCACCAAACGGTATAACATCGGTATGCTGAATACCATCGACTACCTCACCAATCAGAATAATCTTTTTACGGCACGCATCAATGTACTCATCTCCCAATACGACTATGTGTTCCGTATGAAAGTGCTGGAATATTATAAAGGCCTTGGGATCAAATTATAAAAAACCTTAACAACCTGTCTGTATGAATAAAAAATTGCTCTGGATTATTATTAGTCTCGTCGTGATCGTGCTTTTACTGGTTGTTCTCAAAAAGACGGGCGTGATCGGAAAGGAAGATGGCCTGAAAGTTTCGATGGAAAAAGTGGAATTGAGATCCATTACCGAAACCGTTACTGCCAGCGGGAAAATTTATCCGGAAATAGAAGTGAAAATGAGTTCCGACGTATCGGGTGAAATCGTTGAACTCAATGTGCAGGAAGGAGACAGTGTGCGGAAGGGACAACAACTCGCCAAAATTTATGCGGACATTTATTCCAACCAGGTTAACCAGGCCGCCGCGCAGGTAAATCAGCAGGAGGCCATGGTCGCCAATGTGAATGCCACCCTGCCCGGTTTAAAAGCCAGCATGGATGCGGCCCAAGCGCAGTACGACCGCCAGAAACAATTGCTCGTGCAAAAAGTGATCTCGCAGTCAGAATTTGAAACAGCGGAAACGACCCTGAGAACGGCCCAGGCCACTTACAATGCGGCCCAGCAAAATGTGCACAGCAATATGGCCGCCGTGGCCAGCGCCAGAGCAAACCTGGCCATACAATCAGAAAACGTGAGCCGGACCACCATCACTTCTCCCATCAGCGGCGTGATATCCCTGCTGAGTGTGAAAAAAGGGGAACGCGTGGTGGGTAATTCCATGATGGCGGGAACAGAAATGATGCGCGTGGCCGATATGAGTAAGATCGAAGCCATCGTGGATGTGGGAGAAAATGATATTCCGAAAGTGCTTCTCGGCGATTCCGCCATCATTGAAGTGGATGCTTATAATAACCGGAAATTTACCGGTGTGGTCACGCAGATCGCCAGCAGCATTGTGGCCACCTCCGCATCCGCCACATCCAACAGCGGAAGCTCCACCAACGACGTCACCAATTATAAAGTACACATCCGGCTCGATGCAAATTCTTATAAGGATCTGATCGATCCCAAACGGCCAAGAAGCCTGGTGTTCCGTCCGGGCATGACGGCCAGCGCGGATATCCAGACCAAAACACACAGCAAGGTCCTTTCTGTTCCAATCAATGCTGTAACGACCCGCGAAAAAACAGCCGGCGCGCAGGCTTCTGCCAAAGATGCCAAAGGCCCGGATGATAATGACAATGCTGCGGTCAAGCCGATCGGTTCCGGCGGGGATCTTGATGAAGTGGTTTTCCTGCTGAAGCCGGATAAAACCGTTAAAAAAGTAAACGTGAAAACGGATATCCAGGACATCAACTACATTGAAGTTACGCACGGATTGAAAGCAGGAGACGAAGTGATCACCGGCCCTTACGGTACCGTGAGTAAAATTCTCAACGACGGAAGCAAAGTAATCGTTACGCCCAAGGATAAACTCTTCGAAACTAAAAAATGACCTTGCACAAAGGCTGTATCTTTACGCTAAATTCAGGCGTAGATGCGTTTTGGAATCATCGGGAGTGGAAGCTGGGCTACAGCAATAGCGAAAATTCTGACAGATAATCAACAGACCATTAACTGGTGGATCCGGAATGAAAACCTCATCCGTCACCTGGAAAGCCAGGGACACAATCCGCAATATCTCCGTCCGGTTCATTTCGATACTTCCAAACTGAAACCCAGCAGCAACCTCCAGCAGGTGATCCGGGATTCCGGCTGTCTGATCATGGCCGTTCCCTCGGCGTATATCGAAAAAATTCTTGAAAACCTGCCACCGGATATTTTCAACGGAAAACAAATCCTGTCGGCCGTCAAAGGCATTCTTCCCGGAAGAAACCTGCTGCTGAACGAATACCTTAAGGCGCAGTTTCATTTTGACACGGATCAGTATTTTACGCTGATGGGTCCCTGCCACGCCGAAGAAATTGCCGAAGAAAAATTATCCTATCTCACTTTTTCCGGCCTGCATGCTATCCCCACGCAGGAAATGGCGGCTAATTTCTCAACTCGGTATCTGAATACCATTACGAATAGCGATATCTATGGCGTTCAATACGCGGCGGTCCTGAAAAATATTTATGCCCTTGGCGCCGGCATGGCACACGGACTGGAATACGGCGATAA
>DASRLM010000407.1:0-2905 GCA_035648455.1 Puia sp.
GTCCGCGGCCCTGGCCGTGAAAGCCATATAGGATAAGGAGGGGTTCACACAGGAGGAAGACACCATGAATGAACCATCCGTCACAAACACATTGGGCGCATCCCAGATCTGGTTGTATTTGTTCAGCACGGATGTTTTGGGATCTTTTCCCATACGGGCCGATCCCATTTCGTGGATGCCGCGGCCGAGGGTTCCGTCTCCGTCATGACCTTCCACATTTTTCACGCCGGCAGCAGCGAGCATTTCCATGGCATCGTTCTTCATGTCTTTTCTCATCCTCACTTCATTCTCCTTATATTCAATGTCCATGGCGAGCACATTCAGCCCCCACTTGTCTTTCCTGGTCTTATCGAGGGTTACCTTGTTTTCGTGGTAGGGAAGTGTTTCGCCGAAACCGCCAATGCCCAGGGTCCATTCGCCCGGTTCCGACAAGGCGTTTTTCAGATCCGCACCAATGGCCACTTCTTCTGCCGATCGCTTGTAGCCTTCGCGACTTCCGCCACCCTGATAACCAAATCCCCTGAGGTAATCGCGTTTGTCGCCAAAAATATTCCGGAACCGCGGGATATAAATTCCGTTGGCCCTTCTGCCGTAATAATATTTATCCTCATATCCCTCCACTGTTCCAGCGGCGCCAACACCCAGATGATGATCCATGATGTTGTGCCCGAGTTCGCCACTGCTGCTTCCCAGTCCGTCCGGCCAGATATCCGTTGCCGAATTCATGAGAATCCATGCACTGTTTAAGGTTGATGCATTGAGGAAGATGATCTTTGCGTTATACGTATAGGTTTTATTGGTCTCCCCGTCCAGCACCTCCACCCCCGTGGCTCTTTTTTTATCCTTGTCGTACAGTATTTTGGTCACGATGGCCCAGGGCCTTACCGTCAGGTTGCCGGTTTTCATGGCGGCGGGCAGGGTGGACGACTGGGTACTGAAATAAGCACCGAAGGGACAGCCCAGCCAGCATTTGTTCCGGTACTGGCAATTGGTTCTGCCGGGAAGCGGTTCCGTAATGTTGGCGGTTCTGCCGATGATCACGGGCCTGGTACCTTTGAAATGTTCTTTCATCCTGGCCACAAAATCCTTTTCCACACAGGTCATTTCCATGGGCGGCATGAATTGTCCGTCGGGCAATACTTCCAGACCGTCCCGGTTTCCGCTGATGCCCGCAAAACGTTCTGCGTGATCATACCAGGGAGCTATTTCCCTGTATCGCACGGGCCAGTCCACTGCATGACCGTCTTTTGCATTGGCCTCGAAATCGTGATCGCTCCAGCGATAACTCTGACGGCCCCACATCAGCGATCTTCCGCCCACATGATATCCCCGGAACCAGTCGAATCGTTTGATTTCCGTATACGGGCTGTCCTTATCGCTGCACCAGTAATCCAGATTGGTTTCATTTAGCGGATAGTCTCTTTTCAGTACCGGGTAATCTTTGATCATCTGCTGCGTACGGGTTCCCCGGTGCGGATAATCCCAGGCTTCCTTTGTTGCATTCACATAATCTTTCACGTGTTCAATATTACGACCGCGTTCCAGCATGATGGTCTTCAGCCCCTTTTCACAAAGTTCCTTGGCGGCCCATCCCCCGCTGATCCCCGACCCGATTACAATTGCGTCATACACATTGTCTGCCATGATAAGCTGATTAATAATGAAAAATTAAACGTCACAAATCCGGATGGCTTTGCTGAGCGAATCGATCTTATCCTTTGCCTCCGGAATAAATTCCTGTGCTACATATCCTTTGAAACCGGTGGCCACAATGGCTCTCATGATGGCGGGATAATACAGTTCCTGGGTTTCGTCTATTTCATGACGCCCGGGAACGCCGCCGGTGTGGTAATGACCAAGATATTCATGGTTATCCCGGATGGTTCTGATCACATCCCCTTCGTCTATCTGCATGTGGTAGATATCGTATAAGAGTTTGAAGTTGGCACTACCCAGCCGCTTGCAGAGTTCCACACCCCAGGGGGTACGGTCGCACATATAATCTTTATGATCCACGCGGCTGTTGAGCAGTTCCATGTGGACCGTGATGCCCTGCTTTTCTGCAGCGGGCATGATGGCCTTCAGGCCCTTCACGCAATTGTTCCATCCTGTTTCATTCTCCATCCCTGCCCTGCTCCCGCTGAAGCAGATCACATCTTTGTATCCGGCCTTCACCATCAGGGGGAATACTTCCAGAAACTGCGCAATGAGTTTGTCGTGATTGGCCGTGTCGGCAAATCCTTTGGTAAGGCTGACATCACCGTCTACATAACACATGGAACTGTAGAGGCCATATTTTTGTAACAGGGGCCAGTCTTTCGGTCCCACCAGGTCCACTGCCCGCAACCCGATGTCTTTCACCTGGCGGCAGAAATCTTCAAACGGAATACTTTCATAACACCAGCGGCATACCGAGTGGTTGATATTTCCTTTCAGGTTCAAGGTATTTTCAGATTTGACATGAGGTGAAAAAGCAGACAGCATCTGTGAACCGGTGACCAGCGCAGCAGAGCCCGCAATCATATTTTTAATTACTTTTCTTCTGGAAGAGGGCTTATCCATGGCAGATATTGAAGTTTAATGTATGAAATCCCGAAGCATTATCAGCATAATTAATGACCAGCGGCAGCAGCAACCAGGAGATCGGGCTTTTTGCGACCCTTCATGTAAATATTCAGACCGGCAAACGCGACTATCAGGATCACCGTTATGATCAGGGTCGAATTCAGGACCTCGGGACCGGTTGCAGATCGCGCCTCATCGAAAATACGGTGCATATCTGTTCCGGCGGCCGCGGAGCGGTAGGTATCCAGGCTTGAGCCGGCAGGCAGTTTGGTGATCATGAGCCGATCGTAGTAACCACCCATGAATATCATATAGACGGACACAGCGAACATACCGGCAC
>DASRLM010000408.1:0-3338 GCA_035648455.1 Puia sp.
TCTATTGGCTGCGCCATGTTATTTGTTCGTATTTAATTGAGTAAATGTTTTCAGGGAGCGGAACCGGATACATGAAGGCAGGCTTCTTTTAGCCGCTTTTTTCAGCAATCCGTATTGCCCGTATTTATGGCTGTACCGGTAAACCGTCATAAAAAGGAAAGTACCAAGGGTAAGTATCAGCGGCAGGCAGATAAGCGTAGGTACCCCGGCGATATAAAGCACCGCGAACAGTATCATCAGCGATACAAGCCCTGCTGCCAGGTAGCCGATATATTGTGCCTTTAGGCCGCGAAACTCAATAGCCTTATTGATGCCCTTGTTAATTTGATAAATGCTGTTCGCCATTTTCGTTTATTTTATAAGTTTTTCCTTTTAACCGGTTTTAGCTTATGTATTACATTCTAAAACCTTTTGATTTTTTGACACGGGGAACTACCTGTCTTTGCAATACCATCCCATGCCGGGTATGATGAGCCTGATCCGGCTCCGGTGTTAATTTGATGATCACCGTTTCCCCTGAAACTTTATCCGCCGGGATAGTAATTTCAGGCTTCACTCCCTCATCAGGAGCGATCTCTAACTGCCCGTTTTCTTTCATCTGCTTTTCCTGTATCTTAATGGCGATCTCTCTTTCCAGGTTGGCTAAACCGGTTTTCATCTCTGCCAGTTCCCTTTCCTTCTCAAAAGGTTTGGCAACGATTTGTTCGACCATTGGGATTTCCTTATCCAGATCATTGAGCGTTTTAGTATATTTTTCCTTCAAACTTTCTACCTTATCAATCGCGTTGAGAAAATGCCTGGCCGCAAGCTTGGGGTTATCAATATTTGGATGCCCCTGGTTGTAGGTGTATTTGATCCCGGTTTCAGGGCGTTCAGCATAAAAGGTATTGAAATGACGCTCCAGTATTCTGTGATCCTGTTCGTAAAATTCCTTATGGTGCCTTATATACAGGTCAAATTCATATAGACTGCCAATCTTAGGTTCATCACCCGGTTTCCATTTATGATAGAGGTTGATCAGGTATTTGCCAATTATTTCAGGATCAGCGCTGTGCAGATTAGCCATAACAATTGGGTTTGCCTTTGCTCCGTCCTTCTCATATTTTAAACAGCTTTTGTAAACTTGCTCGTCACTGCTCAGTTTATCAATTAAGGATATTGTTTCCGTTTTTTCGGATTGCAGTTCACCAAGATGAAACCGGGAACGGGAGATTTCTTTAAAGTGTGCTTTCTTTAAGCTTTCCACTACGGCGATCTTCTTTTCCAGCTTTGATTTTTCCAGCAATGAGGTATCTCCTGAAAGAATGGCAATATATTCGGAAAAGTTCATCCCACTTTTTTCATCTATGGCGCCCTCGTCAATAGTTCGCACATTCAGCTCGCAATTTTTCATCTGGCTGATGAATGTCTGTTTGTTTTTGAGCAGGTTAAATTTATAGTTGTCCAGCGTCCGTTCTGTGCCATAGATATACCGCTTGACTTTATTGTTGTAATTCTGTTTCGCCACCTCGTTTCCCTGACGGGCAAGTCTCCCGCCTCTTTGATCCAGGTCGGACGGCCTCCACGGGGTATCCAGGTCATGTTCCGCTACGCCTCTTTTTTGTATGTTCGTGCCGGTCCCTAATTTCTCTGTGCTGCCCATGATGATGCGGATATCACCGCTGTTCATTCTCCGGAACAGGTCTTTTTTATTTTTATCGGCCCAATCGTGTATGAAAGTGATCTCGCCGGCGGGAATGTTAAAATCAGTTACCAGCTTTTGCTTCAAAGCATCATAGACGTTAAACTCATTGGATTTTGGCGTGCCTATATCACTGAAAATGACTTGTGTCCCCCGGGTGCGCCTGGGATTGGCGATACATTTCAGCAACGTTGCGGGCACAAATATTTACCTTATTGCCGGGATGATCTCCATAGAGGATTTCGCTAATCAAACGCATATCAACCGCCATCTTCTTGGCGTAATTGGTTGCGATTAGCATCCTGCCTTTGTCTTCTTCCCTGGTAAGCGGCATTCGGCCTATAAGCGTTCCATCCCCTGTTTTAGCAAACGACATCAGCTTTTTGGTAAACTCTTCCTGATCAGGAGTAGGCTTAATATTGACAAGCACCTCATCCAGATCGGGTTTATCAAGTGCAATATGTTTAGCCGTCTTATAATCGGTGATCTCGTTATAGAACAGCGCCAGTTCAGGTACTTTTATAAAATGGCGAAAGCGTTCTTTGGCAATAATTTCATTCGTCACCGAAAACTCGAAATCGGTCGTTTTCCTTGCAAATACGGCTGCCCATCCATCGAAATTTTCAATACGCTGCCGTTCCATTTCTTTTGGACGCAGGTATTTAAAGATCAAGTACATTTCCGTCAGGCTGTTGGAGATCGGCGTACCAGATAAAAAAGTAACACAGAGGTCGGCATCAAACTTTTCCTGCAATGTGCGCACGGCAAAGAGCATGTTAAGGGCTTTCTGGCTGCCCTCCATATTGCCCAATCCCGCTACACGGTCGTGGCGGGTCGTAAAGGTCAGGTTCTTGAATTTATGCGATTCATCTACGAACAGGTGATCCACGCCCGTATCTTTAAAGTTGATGCCCTTATCTTTCTTCTCTTCAATATCCGAGAGGATACCTTTGAGCTTGCCCTGCAGATTACTCTTTCGTATTTCAAGGCCTTTGAGCATCCTTCGGGAGATTTCGCCACCCATATCCTGAAGCGTTTCCAGGTCACGCTCTACGTTATCCAGTTCTCCCTGAAAGATGGCCTGCTGTATCTCAGGCGACTGCGGTATTTTCCCGAACTGGTCATGAGTCAGGATAATACAATCCCAGTTGTTGTTTTTTATCTCGTGAAACAGGCGCAGCCTTTTTTCAGGTGTAAAATCATTTTCTCCGGGGGCAAGTATCCTGTCCTTCGGATATGCTTTGCGGTAAGTATCGCGTATCTGGTCAACATTCGCCTTCAGCGCAAGGATCATTGGTTTATGGACGATACCCAGGCGTTTCATTTCATGGGCGGCAACGATCATGGTAAGCGTTTTTCCTAACCCCACTTCATGATCAATCAAAGCGCCCCGGTTTTGTATGATGCGCCATGCTGCATTCTTTTGAGAACTGTAGAGGTCAGTAATTCCCAGGTTCTTTTTTTCAAGCGCGGGAAAGCTGAGGTGACTGCCATCATATTCACGCAATACATAGCAATTGAATGTCTTGTTGTACAGGTCTGTCAATTCCTGTTTGTCCGCTTGCGGCAACTCCTGCAGCCAGTCATTAAAACCATTGCGTATGGACTCAATTTTCTGGTGGGCAAGCTGGATCGCCTCATTGTCAGGAACACGGAT
>DASRLM010000409.1:0-5858 GCA_035648455.1 Puia sp.
CATATTACCTGTTGGTTATACTATAACGGGCGTTGATAAAGAAAAATGCATCATCAGTTTTAATAACAGTGATGGCATTGGGCTCACCGCCAACAATGAAGTCTCAAATCTTATCATCCAAACGAGTGCAAACAACCGGGCCATCTATACATTAAGCAACCATCCTGATTTGGGAGTGCTATCTTTAAAAAATCTCACCATTTCAGGACAAGTTCAAATATTAACGAGGGCAGGCACAAACAAAACAAAGCTGATCGCGGATAATATTGATATTGTAGCTTGCGACGCCCGCAGATATTCCGAACAGCCACAGAAATATGGTGTTAATGTGTATCAGGGAGCTTTTACGGTTTATAATTTTAATAGTGATCCGGATAGTATTATCAATGCGACCTTAACAAATATCAGTTTGGGGCGAAAAGGAGCGCCGGTCATTGGCTCCGGTTTATTTGTTTGCGGTTTTGGCGACAATGGGGGTTGGGTAATTGCAGATAAGATAACTACAGGAGATATTTATTCAAACGGAATGCTGCCCTACGGACAGCCGGATATGATTACAGCAGGCGTCTTTATTGTAAATGGCACCAGGATAAAAAGTCTGACCCATCAGGGTTCGGTATCCACTTACGGCGTAAACGATATGGTATTGGATACCTGGGGACATGTAGAAAAATGGGTGGCAGAAAAGCCGATTATATCCTACGGTCCAAGTGGTATCGGTTTTGTGAATTTTGGCATGGTGGATGAATTTGAAGCCAAAGACAAAATTGAAACTTTTGGCTCAGGCGCAAGGGGGTTCAATCAGTATGATGGCACGGTTACAAAAGCCATTTTTCATTCCATTATTACCCATGGAAACGGCTCTATAGGAATGCAGTTCAGTAAGGCGGTTGGCAGCATCGAAGTGAAAAACGGGATTGTTACCGACGGTTCGGAGGGGCCAACGCTTGTTAAAGGAGTCATTATGACCCTTCCGGCAGATGGCATCAGCGTCAAACCCGGAGGAGAAATCAGGCAATTGAAAATTTCAGGCGGTATTGTAACTCATGGCAACAACGTGCACTCCTATAATGTAGAAGGAGGCGTTGTTCATGAATTGAACATCAAAGGGGATGTGGAAGCCAATGGTGATAATTCAATAGCCATAGCGGTTAGTGATAACGGACAAACGCCATTAACGAATATTTCTGCAGTATCGAAAAAGGGGATAGCTGTTCAAATTTCCAAAGGAAGAATTACAGACCGTACAGGGCTTACAGCCAAAGGAGCAAAATTGGACATCATGGAGAATTGAAAAGACAACAATAATTCGCAAGGTAATTCAAGCACCCGGTGGAATTTCGTTTTTCAAATTCATTTCCATGACCATTTACCAACAGGGTTAAATTTTTTTCCGATGGTTAAGTCATTACTGACAGCAATCCGGTCCACAACAAGGAGCCTCGTCTTTGAATTTTTGGGCAAAAACAGTGATGCTGTATATTCCTGTGCCGGAACTTTTAAACGCCCCGATTTCATCAGGCGATAAATAACTGCCTAAAATATCATCTGGAATGATAATGGGCTTTTCTTTCTGGATGATGATGTTTTTGAAACCGTTGATTTCAATCAGTTCCATATAAGCCTGTTTTTGCACAGCGCCGGATACACAACCGGAATACATTTCTGCCGTTTTACGGATTTTGTCCGGGAGGGAGCCGACCAGGACAATATCTGAAATACTAAAATGACCGCCGGGTTTTAGGACTCTTTTGATTTCTTTGAAAACACCATCCTTATTCGGTACCAGGTTCAGGACACAATTGCTTACAATCACGTCTGCACTATTGGCCGTGACAGGCATTTTTTCAATATCCCCTTTCCGGAATTCCACATTGTGAAAATTCAGCTTCCCGGCATTTTTACGGGCTTTTTCAATCATGGCATCGGTAAAGTCAATACCGATTACTTTTCCGGTCTCGCCGGTTTCAGCGCGGGCGATAAAACAATCATTGCCGGCGCCTGAACCAAGGTCGATCACTACATCTCCCTTTTTAATTTGGGCAAATTGCGTAGGCAGTCCGCAACCGAGCCCCAGATCGGCGTCCGCATTATATCCGTCCAGGTTGGTATAATCGTCAGCCATGATGTTATAGACTTCGGTAGAACAGCAGCCCGAGCCGCAGCAGGACGCTTCATTGGTTTCCTTATCCTGAAGGGCAATGTCGCTATACTTCTGCCGCACCATTTCCTTTATTTGTTCTTGTGTTTCCATGATCGGTATATTTAAAATGTGAATGGTTTTTTGATTTTACATCCAATAACTGACGCCACTGGCTTCCTTTATGAAAGCCAAAACGGCTTTCTCAATTTCATCCCGGATCTGCCGCGTTCGCTGTAAAACTTCCTGCGGAGTCCCTTTGAACGCCGATGGATCCTCAAATGACCAGGCGATCCTTTTAACCGCACCTGGGAAGACGGGACATCTTTCTGCACTGGCCCCGTCACAGACCGTGATGACCGCATTGTAAAAAGTGCTTTTCCTGAAAAGATCAAAGACACCCTGTGTGCCTTTTTTACTGAGGTCAATGCCGGCTTCCAGCATGACTGCAACCACATTCGGATTCATCGTCCCAGGTTCCAGGCCCGCGCTTTCAGCTTCGAATTGTCCGTTTCCATACTTGTTTAGAAAGGCTTCAGCCATCTGACTGCGGGCGGAATTATGGATGCAAACGAACAGGATTTTGTGCTTCATGTCTGACATATGAGCGTGTTATTGTTTTAATGCAATATGGCGATAATAGTAAACAAAAAAATAGTCAGCAACATTTGTCCCTGGGAATATAGCTCACGAAAAAGGTATCCATTATCGTCTTGAATTGTTTCCAGGTTTTGGGATCGATACAATAGCAAACGCTGGTCCCATCAATCGTTCCCTGAATAAGGCCCACCTGCTTTAGTTCTTTCAGATGTTGCGAAATGGTGGGTTGAGCGAGCCCCAGCTCGTCTACCAGGTCTCCACAGATACAGGAATTGGTCTTGATGACATGCTGTATGATGGCTATTCGCGCCGGGTGCGCCAAAGCCTTCATCATGGAGGCCAGCTTATTTTGCTTATCAGTAAATATTTCAGATTTGGTTAATCCCATCGTATTAGTATAATGCAATATTACGATGAATATCCGAAGTGTCAAATTTATTTTTCGTGGGTTTGAAATAACCTACGTGTTCCACCATGATTCAATCCTCCGCCATTGATATCTGAACCGGTCCAGAATCAACCTCACGGAAGCATCGGTAGCCGCCTATGTATGGGTTGGATTCTCATAGTATTCAGGATGGAAGCATGACGAAGGAATAACGGAGGAATGACGAAGGAATTTGAGAAAAATGGGTTATTTTAGAAGTCCAAACCGAATCTATGGCCAGGATTAACAATAACCTCCTCATCCAGGGAACTTCGGGCTCATGATGGAGAATAATGGGCTCATTGGCTGAAGATAGCGGGTTGAATTGGCTCGCAGGCTATTAATAATTATGAGAAAGCTATTCAAAAAGACGCCGCTCATTTTATTTGTTCTACCGTTCCTGGTATCATGTAAAATAAAAAATAAACAGGTATCCCCTGACGATATCAATGCCATTAACCTGAAAAGGGGCGACATTATCCTATGTGGCCCTCCGGATAAACCATTTGGCACTGTGGCATTTGATGTCTCCTGCTCACAAAAGGTAAAAAAGGATTTCAATCTGGCTGTAGCTCTTTTGCATTCATTCGAATATGATGAAGCGGAAAAACGCTTTGCCAGCATTATTGATGAAGAACCTGAATGCGCGATGGCCTACTGGGGAGTGGCTATGTGCAATTATCATCCACTCTGGTCATCGCCCAGTCAGCCTGAACTAAAAAAAGGTTCAAAAGCGATTCAAATAGGCCGGTCCATTGCTCAAACATCAGAAAGAGAATCTGATTACCTGGAAGCAATAGCCATGTTTTATAAAGATTGGGATAAAGTGGATGAACATATCCGTTGTATCAGCTATGAAAAAGCAATGGAAATGATCTATAGGAAATATCCGCGTGATAAGGAAGCCGCGATATTTTATGCATTGGCCCTTGATGGAGCTGCTGATCCTGCGGACAAATCGTTTGCCAATCAAAGAAAGGCGGGAACTATTTTAAATACTATTTATCCGGATGAGCCCAATCATCCCGGCATCGTTCATTATATTATCCACACATTCGATTATCCCGAACTGGCTGAACTGGCCCTGCCTGCTGCGAGGAAATATGCGTCCATTGCCCCCGCTTCGGCACATGCCCAGCATATGCCATCTCATATTTTTACCCGGTTAGGTCTTTGGGATGAAAGCATAAAGTCAAATTTGATGTCCACTGCTTCCGCGAGGTGCTATGCTGAAAATGCGGCCATTAAAGGTCATTGGGATGAGGAACTGCATGGGATGGATTACCTGGTTTATGCTTATTTACAAAAAGCAGACGTTGTACTTGCGAAAGAACAATGCGATTACCTGAAAACGATTCATGCCGTTTATCCTGTTAATTTCAAGGTTGCTTATGCATTTGCAGCCATACCGGCCCGTTTTCTGCTCGAAAATAAAATGTGGAAAGATGCTGCTGACCTGGAAATCTACCCGATTGCCTTTCCGTGGGAACAATTTCCATGGCAGCAAGCCATTATTCATTTTACCCGGCTGCTTGGTTTTGTGCATACGGGCAAAATTGATTCAGCCAGTATTGAACTGGAAAGACTGAAATTTCTTCACAAAACCCTCGCCGGGGAAAAGGATGTCTATAAAGCGAATCAGGTAGACATTCAAATCAAAGCTTCCGAAGCCTGGATGCTTCTTTTAAAAAAAGAAAATAACAGCGCCCTGGAGCATATGCATGCAGCGGCGGATATGGAAGATGCCACGCAAAAAAGCCCTGTCACACCCGGAGAAGTAATTCCGGCCCGTGAATTATTGGGGGATATGTTAATGCAAATGGGCAATAGTAAAGGAGCGCTGGCAGCTTATCAGGATGACCTTAAGCGGCACCCAAACCGTTTTAACGGTCTGTATGGTGCGGCGGTAGCGGCGGAAAAATCCGGAGACGCCGGGAAAGCGAGATACTATTATCAACAATTATCGGATATAAGCACCATTCATTCTACCCGACCCGAACTTGCTGCCGCAAGGCATTTTTTAAAAAAGGAATAATTTTATTGACCCAACTTGGGCCGTCATAATCCATAGATTTATCTGATGCAATTAAGGGCATTATTTGTATCCATTTTTTTAGTCTCTTTTTTAGCGGTGCGTAGCCAGGACAATTATGAGATTCAGGTGTACGGCTCAGAAACGGTTCCAAAGCAGTACACCATGGTCGAACTGCACAGCAATTTTACTTTTGACGGGCAGAAGTCGGTTGAGAATGGCGTATTGCCTACAAATCATGTTTTTCACGAAACCATCGAAATCACCCATGGCTGGAACTCGTGGTTTGAAACCGGTTTTTACATTTTTAATACCCTGGGCAGTAATCATCGGACCACGTATGTAGGGAGTCATATCAGACCACGAGTAAGGGTTCCCGCGGCCTGGAACTGGCCCGTTGGCGTAAGCCTGTCATTGGAAGCGGGCTTTCAAAAAAGAGAATACAGTGAGGATGACTGGAGCCTTGAAATAAGACCCATTGTAGATAAGCAATTCGGGAAACTGTATATTTCGTTTAACCCCACATTTGATAAATCTTTTCATGGGGTAAATAAAAATCTGGGTTATGTGTTTTCTCCGAATGTTAAAGCCGCTTATAATATCACCAAAATCATTGCAACCGGCTTAGAGTATTACGGGTCTTTAGGGCCTCTTAATCA
>DASRLM010000410.1:0-2103 GCA_035648455.1 Puia sp.
ATATATACCTGCCACAAGATTCCGTTTCCCTGAATGCTGTACATAGTTTCCAGGACGCATTGCGCAGAAGACCTGAAGTCCAGGGTCTCACCGTTGGTGATGGCATGACGCTGGGCGGAAGCTTACTCGGCAGCGCCGTTGCGGAGACCACAGGGAAAAAAAGGGAACTGATGTGCTATTATTATTCCATCGACGAAAATTTCCTTCCTGTATTTCAGATTCATTTGTTGATGGGAAGGAATTTATCCGAAAAATTCGCCACAGATAAAAAGGAGGCATTCCTGGTGAATGAAGCTTTTGTAAAAGCGATGGGCTGGAAAACGGCGATTGGCAAGACTATGGATGGGTACGGGCATCAGGGACATGTTGTGGGCGTTGTAAAAAATTTCTATTTCAACTCCCTGCATAACTTGGTCGGCCCTACGATATTGGTATACAATACCCACGGCGCCAACACCGCCACACTAAGAATCAGGCCCTCCGATTTACCAAATGTAAAAGCGCTTTTTAAAACGTATTTTCCCACTCTTCCATTCGACTATTCATTTTTTGATGACATGCTGAATAAACAATATGAGAAAGACAAAATGACCATGTCCTTATTCAATGCCTTTATGATACTGGCCATCTTTGTTTCGTGCCTTGGGTTATATGGCCTTGTCAGTTTGATCGCTGGTCAGCGCACAACAGAAATTGGTATCCGCAAGCTGCTGGGTGCTTCTCTAAACCAGCTTTTTTCCGTCCTGGCGACAGATTTTATTAAACTCGTGTTCGTGGCCATCGCAATCGCCTTACCCGTGGGCGGCATCGTAATGAGTCGATGGTTAGCCTCCTATGCTTATCATATCCCGGTGAACTGGTGGATGTTTTTAATCCCTGTATTGTTTACCCTCCTGATTGCCCTCATGGTGATCAGCCGGGAAATTATTAAAACCGCAATAGCAAATCCAGTTAAAAGTCTGAGAATGGAGTGAGGTCGACAATTCGAAAGAAGGATTGGATCTAAGAAAAACCAACAGATCCAAATCGTACAGTAAGACAAGAAATTAAATCTTTGAAAACGGTGGATCTGTCCCAGCTTATCTTTGTTTTATCTTCCCTAACCAAAATAAATTTATGATTCCGCAAGGCCCCCAGTTCCATAAACCCAAATCGATCATCGCGGCTAGTGGCATTCTCTATGCAACCATCGTTTTAGTAATTCTCGGTTTTCTTGTTGGAGAATTCAGCGCGGGTCTGCAAGGCCTGATCACCACGATGGTAACCATCGGTCTATTAAATATCATAATGAGCCAGATCGGCTTGGGGCGAAAATGGGCCAGGACCGTGTTCCTGATTTTAGTCATCATTCCTGTTACACGCCGCACTGACACTTGTCCCATTTTTCTTCCGTGTGAGCCTGGTTCTGGGCTTCCTGTTTGTGCTTCAGACTATTTTACAGGTCAGGGCGCTGGTCTTTTTATACAGCAAAGAAAGCAATGCCTGGTTCAACAGCTTTAAAAATGAAGCCGGGTCACGGATTGAAGCCGATTAATCAGTAAATTGTATTCAAATCTTTAGGCCATGGAAACAGAAGAATTCGCATTCAATTTCCCGCACTATGCGATAAAAGATACCGGGGAAGCAGTGGAGTTTTTAAAGCATCTTGTGCTGGGACCTAGACTAATCGATATCTGCAGTTCCCTGATGGCTTATTTCCTTCGTTTGGACTTCACAGGCAATTGTTTGGCCAGCATCTCTCCCTGCAGATAACTAACCACCGATTCCGTAAGATCATTCGCTGCTACAGGAGTGAAAGGAGAAACTGTGTTTACTTCATATCCCCCATGTGGCCATTCTGATTCCGTTGGCATATAACCTAACCAGCCGTTGGTGTATCCGAAATAGAAAGTATAAGGAAATGGAGAGCGACTGCGAACTTCATTAGACACTTCACAAAAAAGTTCGATGGGAGCGCTCCATATGGCTATGTCTTCATTGATTTTCAAGAAACGAACCGGAAGCCGCACCATATTAACGCCTGCCTTGGTGGTACTTGTGTACTTACTTAAATCTGATGACCATTCCATACCGGGTTTCCTGGGGGTTTCTACCGTCAACGCT
>DASRLM010000411.1:0-4125 GCA_035648455.1 Puia sp.
CCGGCCCAGATGAAAACAGATCATTTACTGGAGCAGATCCTGAACTCCGACAAGGACTCCCTGATGCAACATATATTGGGGCACAAGGATAAATACCGGGTGCAGATTATTTATACCCGCATCGACCGGGATGCTACCGACAAGCCTTCTTTCCAAAATTTCTATTTTAATACCGGAGACAGTCTTTATTATTATCCTGCCTCCACGGTCAAGTTGCCACTGGCCGTTTTATCCCTTGAAAAACTCAACCGGATACATGCGGCAGGGGTGAATAAATTTACAACTGTCCAGTTCGATAGCAGTTATGCCGGACAAAAAGCGCTTTATAAAGACAGTACGGCTAAAACCGGATTACCATCCATTGCCCAGTTCATCCGGAAAGCCTTTCTCATCAGCGACAATGATGCCTATAACCGGATGTATGAATTCGTGGGACAGCAGGAGATCAACAGAAACCTCCACGCGCACGGATATCCGCGCATGCGGATCGTCAGGCAGTTCATGCGTTTATCTGAGGAGGAGAACCGGCATACCAACCAGATCCGCTTCCTGGATAAAAACGGGAGAACCCTGTTTACCCAGCCGCGTCAGTACGACACGGACAGCTTCGATTTCAGCCGGCCGGCGTTTCTCGGGAAAGGATACCTCAACGGAAAAGACAGCCTGGTGAATGAACCGATGAATTTCACGAGACACAATAATATTCCCCTGGAAGATCTGCAGCAGATTTTACAAACAATTCTTTTTCCACTTTCCGTTCCGGAAAACCGGAGATTCGGACTGACCCCGGAAGACTACGCATTTTTATACCGGTATTTATCCCAGTATCCATCGGAAACGCCCTGGCCGAAATACGATACCGCTGTTTTCTATGACAGTAACGTAAAATTTTTCTTTCAGCATGGGGGTCGCCAGGTGCCGGCCTTCATCCGCATATTCAATAAGGCGGGTTGGTCGTATGGATGTTTAACGGACGTTTCCTATATCGTGGATTTCAGGAACCGGATCGAGTTTATGCTTTCGGCAACAATTTATACCAATGAAGATGAAATCCTGAATGACGATAAGTATGAATTTGACACGGAGGGACTTCCATTTCTGTATCAGGTTGGGCAGACCCTTTATCAATATGATCTGCACCGGACCCGGAAGTTTTCGCCGGATCTGAAAAGGTTTACCTTGAAATATGAACACCGGGATCCGGGAGATGACCGCCCTTCAATAAAAAACGTGGATAATTAATAAAACAGAAAAAGTACCCGGATCCTATCCGGGTACTTTTTCTGTTTTAAACAGGGGATTATAATTTAGTAACAATATAGTCTTCCGTCATCTTGCGGTTTACCTCGAACTTGCGTTCGATATCCTTATTGCCTGTACGGATGATGAAGGTCGGACGGATTTTTCCTTCTTCTTTTGGCAAGCGGATGATCCTGGAAAAATGGGCGTCTTTAAAGGACGCTTCATATACCACATCCCCGGCATCATTTTTTACAATCAGCCAGAATTTTTCGGATAGTTTATTATCGTAATCCAAACGGAAAACAAGACTGTTTTCTGTGACCCCGATATAATTTACTGTCACGGCCTGATCTGCGGGATTGCTGATGATTTCAATGATCGGTGCAGCTTTTGCAGCAACGGAAGCAAGCGAGAATAAAAGGGCTGCTGCAAGGATCGGCGCTGACTTCCTGAGATTTAATTTAGAGAATACTGATTTCATAATGTGACGATTTAATAAGTGCTGAATAAAAAATGGTTAAAAAAAATTTTCAGGCAAGATCAGTTAGCCATGGCGGCAGGTGTGTCCGGAAGGCAAGCGGTATGGTCGGACTGGATGGTCAATCTGTAATACAGAACGAATATAACCACGGTTCCGGTGCAGGAAAAGCCAATTAGTGATCGGTTTCATTATGGCAAACCCAGTTTTATAAATGTTAAAACCCTTGACTGGAAAGGGTTTTAAGTGAATGGGTCTATGATGACCAACCTAAAAATAAAATGTATTTGTTACCAAATCATTACCCGCAGGCTATCCGGCCTATACATGGAATCCGTTGGTTCCACATGAAAAGCTTTATAAAAAGCGGGCATATTGGAGAACATGCCATTTATTCTCCACATGGGTGGCGAATGTGGATCGGAGAGCGCCAGGGTTCTCGCTAACTCCGGCCGGTTTTTAGTTCGCCAGATTTGTGCGCCGGCCAGGAAGAATCGTTGATCGGGTGTAAGTCCGTCTATTTTTTTATCTCCCATGCCCTCAGCCGTTTTTTTGAAAGCTGCATAAGCAATGGAAACCCCGCCATTGTCTGCAATATTTTCGCCCTCGGTCAGTTCTCCGTTCACGTGCAGGGTATCCACAGCTATATATCCGTTGTATTGGTCGATTATTTTTTGAGCACGCGCCTTGAATTTTTTTGCGTCCTCCGCTGTCCACCATTCCTTCAGATTTCCGGCTGCATCAAACTGGCGGCCCTGGTCATCGAAACCATGCGTGATCTCGTGACCGATGCCGATGCCGATGGCGCCATAGTTTACGGCATCATCGCCGGAAATAAAATAAAAAGGGGGCTGGAGTATGCCGGCAGGGAAATTAATGTCGTTGGCTGTCGGATTGTAATAGGCATTTACGGTGGTGGCAGTCATGTACCATTCGGAGCGGTCAACCGGCTTCCCGATTTTATGAATATCCCTTAAGTAAGCATAATGGGCAGTGGCCCTGAGATTGGAAATAATGTTGTCCCGCACGATGGTCATGGAGGAATAATCTTTCCATTTATCCGGGTAACCCACTTTTTTTACTATAGCCTGCAATTTCACCAGGGCCTTTTGTTTTGTGGAATCACTCATCCAGTCGAGTTGCCGGATTCTTTCACCATAGGTCGAAATGATATTATCCACCAGTTCATTGATACGCTGTTTTGCTTCCTGAGGGAAGTATTGCTGCACATACAACTGGCCTATGGCATCCCCCAGATTCTGGTCAACCAGCGAAACCATTCTTTTCCATCGTTCCTTCAATTGCATTTGTCCGCTCAGCAATTTGTCAAACTCAAATTTTGCATTTACAAAATCATGAGAGAGATAGTTGGCATCATCATTCAGCGTGTGAAAACACAGATAATTTTTCAGGGTCGGTAACGGCGTTTTGCGAATGAGGGCATAAAGTCCTTTGTAAAATCCGGGCTGGCCCATCAGAATGGTATCGGACGAAACGCCCAGTTTTTTGAGGAAATCTTTAAATCCGGGCATCATTTTATTTAAGGCGGTTACGGATTCCTTATTATAGTTGGCAAGGGGATTCCGCAACTCGATCGGACTTTTTGAAATCCCTGCCATCTCGGTTTCCAGTTCCATAATTGCCCCTGCTTTTTTATCCGCTTCGGCGGGCTGGTCACCCGTTAGGGTAAAAATCTGCCGGATATAGGCGGTATAACCATTCCTGATTTTCCGGGAGGCTGAATCCTGCTTAAAATAAAATTCCCTGTTGGGCAGACCGAGACCTCCCTGATCAAAATGCGCTGCGTTCATGGAGCTGTTTTTATCGTCTGCACTTACATAGAAGTTGAGGAACGGGCCGTGGTTCACGGCATATTCAGCAGCAACCTCATTCATCAGGTCATCTGTATTTTTAATTTTTCCAATGTTATCCAGTTCAGGCTTAACGGGCATAAACCCTTTCTTTTCAATGCCGGCAGAATTCATCGCACTGTAAAATAAGTCGCCGGATTGCTGGGTTATGGATCCCTTAGGCGAATGGGTTAGCCGGGAAACCGAGTCCAGTATCCGGAACATCCGTCCCGATATGCTGTCTCTCAAAGTTGAAAAACTCCCCCAGGAGGATTGCGCAGGCGGGATCACCGTTCTTTTTAACCAGTCGCCATTGGCATATAAAAAGAAGTTGGACTGAGGCCTGACCGACGTATCGTGCGTTGTCAGGTCAAGCGGGTCCGTGGCTGTGGTTGTTTTGCCGGTATCCCTATCAGAACGGCATGAAAACAGAAAAGCAGAAAACCCGGTTAATACCAGAAATATCCATCTCATAATCAAAATATATGGAGGACGAAAATAGGAATTATAGATTGTGAATCAACAGGTTTTTGATCAACGGCGGGAGCATGGAAA
>DASRLM010000412.1:0-2840 GCA_035648455.1 Puia sp.
CAATAGATATTTATATTGCATGATGTTTTTTTTTAATATAATTGAAGAATTAAAGGTTGACGAGCTCAGAAATGTATACGTTAAGCAAGGATGCGGGTTGCGTAGCCGACAAACATAGCCCCGGATATATCAGAATTTATGGTAAAAAATCTTTTTGTCTATTTCTGGGGGCGTTGGTCGATTATTATACCCTGTGGTTATCTATTTCATTTATCTTACCCGGGTATTTCAGACAGCTCCTGATTCTGCTGGATTTCTTACCTCTCTCCGATCGAATCTGTTACCCCGGGAATTTATATTGAGTATTACAGGACTAACCGAAATCTTATGCACCAGACCTCCCATAAAACCGGTTCCGGAATATTTCCGGTGGCATTCTTTTTCATGACCACCATTTTTCCGCTGGCCGGATTTACCCAATCCGCTGCACCGGCGGACAGCCTGAATCAGCAGATTTTTCAGGTTATCCGTTCCGGCAAGGCAGATCGACTGAACGATCTGTTATCAGCGGGCGCCAATCCCAATACTGCTGACCATGGTATGACCGCCCTGATGGCGGGAGCCTTAAACGGTACAAAAGAGCAGATGGAACTGCTGATCAGCCGGGGCGCGGCGGTCAATGCCATCGATTCCGATGGCATCACGGCCCTGTGGTACAGTGTTCCCGATTACGATAAAATAAACCTGCTGCTTCAGCATGGCGCCGATCCGAAATTGCATTCTAAACAAGGATATACCGTATTGGCGAAACTGGCCAATTATCCGGGCACATCGAATATTTTCCGTTTACTCATGGCCCACGGGGCGAATCCCCGGAATAGCGAGCCGGACAACACGCTCCTTTATAATGCGGCTTCTTCCGGCGATACAGCCCTTGTAAGCATGCTCCTGAAAAATGGTTTAAATATCAATGATACGGTAGCCCTCGGCGATTATCCCATTAATTCCGCCCTGAATTTCCGCTGTTTTGCCATGGTAAAAATGCTGGTGGACCGTGGCGCGGATGTAAATAGAACGCCCATGCACTTTCCGCTGGATCTGATCAACGGCATTACCCCTTTGATGTTTGCTGCCGTGAGCAACGACAGCCTTTCCTTTTTCTATTTGCTTGATCATGGCGCGGATCCCGGCGCCAAAAGTAAACGGGGTTATACCGTGCTGATGTATGTGCAGCAGGCTGAAAAAGAAGAACCGGCCATGACCAGGGCCCTGCTGGACAGGGGCGCAGATCCTCTCGTTAAGGCGCCGGATGGAACAGATGCCCTGTCCCTGGCCCGGCTGAAAGGAAATACCCAAACCTTCGGCATGCTCAAAGAATACACGCATAAATAATAATAAGCCAAAAATTACGGTATGAAACAGAAAATAATTTCCTGTATTCTGATTTTCACGACGGGTATATTCCTTACCTCCTTACTCGTGGGATGGGTGGGAAAACCGGTCCTGGTGGATACCAGCAGCATTGCCCGTTCTGCCGGTAAAGGATTGCTGCTTCTGGAAAAAAGCGGTCATGAGTTTATTCAGAAGGGGCGATGTGTTTCCTGTCATCACAACATCCAGAGTTGTCTGGCGATGGAAATAGCCAGAAGCAAGGGTATTCCCGTTATTGATTCCCTGTCGCAAATGTGGACGATGGGTATGGTGCAGGGTATAAATCGGGTGGTCAACGACAACATGATCAATGAATTCGTCACCGCTAAATTTTTGGGTGCCTATGCGCTTTTTGGTCTCGCTGCCGTAAAATACCCGGCCTGTAATTCCACCGATATGGTCGTGAATTACCTGCTGAACCAGGAAAGGCCGGATGGCAGTTTCGGCTCTGAAGCCATGCGGGTTCCGCTTGAATCCGGTGAGATCCACTTAGCGGCGCTTGCCATTCATGGCATTACAGTATTTGCGCCCGCTTCAAAACAGACCCAGGTGGGCGATGCGGTGAACAGAACAAAACACTTTCTGGAATCTGCCGATCCGGACAATCAGCAGGAAATTGTATTTCAGTTGCTGGGACTTCATTGGATAAACGGCAGCGGTGAAAAAGAATCCATCGTAGCTAAAAAACTCATATCCCTTCAGCGTGCAGATGGCGGATGGTCGCAGTTGCCCACCATGGGGAGCGACGCCTATGCCACCGGTCAGGCGCTTTATGCCTTGTATGAAAGCGGATTGATTAAACCGGAGGATGAGGTATACCAGAAAGGCATCCGGTATCTTTTGGGAACCCAGGATGATGCGGGCGCATGGATTGTATTAACCAGATCTTCTCCCATTCAACCCTTCTTTTCCAGCGGGTTTCCCCCTTATGATGAAAATCAGTTCATATCCGCATCAGCCAGCAACTGGGCGGTAATGGCCCTGCTGATTGCGTTGCCGGATAAATCATAAGTTACAACATGCCTTCTTCAAGAAACTTCCTGCCATATTTTCCCCACCGGACGAGCCCGTCATTCAGTGTTTTTGTGAAAATGGCATTATCGCATTTTTTGCCTTTCGATGGCGGGGTCAATTGTGATTTGCTGACGGGAGTGCCTTCCACTTTTTCTGCGAACCAGGTCATGTGCTGATGCGGAAGGCTGATCCCGAGGATCATACCGGGTAACCCCCCAAAAGATTCAGGTCCCCCGGGAGTCGTAATCTCATCCGTATAAAATGCAACCACATAAATAGAATCCATGATTAATGCATTGGCGCGGTGACAGGTGAATCCGGCGATGTCGCGGGTTTCATCCGTCAGTTTCCACTGAATGCGCCGCATACTGTCCCGGATCAGAAAAGTTTCTCCGAGAATATCTTTCTGACTGGTTGACCGGCCAGTGGAGTAATCGGTATTCACTATATTGGTC
>DASRLM010000413.1:0-2316 GCA_035648455.1 Puia sp.
GTTCCATATATACCCGATGAATAATAACTGATATTTGCACCGTAATAAACAGACCATTTCTCATTCAATGCTGATTTTCCGTTCAATGCAATAATATCTGACTGCCAGTTATAACTGGTGTCTCCCGGAAACTTAAAAATATCATAACTCCTGTAAAAGGAAATCGAAACCTGGTTCTCCCGATTAAACCGATAACTCAATTTCCCGATCCCATCATAAAAAAAAGCATTGCTGCTACTAACCGATCCGGGAAATTGATTCATCAGTAATTTAGGATATGCTAGCCGGCCGTCTGCTGAAAAGGTCAGTTTACTTTTCCTGATTAACGGACCTTCTCCAAAAAGATGTACGCTCACCGGACTGACACTTCCGCCATAATGAATGCTGTCCGGATTGCCCGGACGGATACTAAGCGAAAGCAAAGATGAAAGCCTTCCTCCTGATGAGGCAGGGAAAGCTCCTTTATACAGCGTGAAATCCTGAACCGCCTCCGGACTTACAGTTGAATAAAATCCCAGCAGATGAGCGCTGTTATAAAGAGGAGCGCCATCCAGCAGGATCAGGTTTTGGTCCGAATTTCCACCCCTTACACTAAAACCACCCGCACCTTCGCCGATGGTCGAGATTCCCGTTTGCAGGGTCAGCGCTTTGATTAAGTCCGCCTCACCGAAAACCAGGGGCGTTTTTCTCAGCATGGCCGGATTGATGTTCACCGTGCTCATGCTGATCTCGGATATATTGGCATCCTTCGCCCTATGCTCTATGGTTACTTCCGGCAGATCCGTCGGTGGCCTTTTCTTTAGTTCAATGACAATGCTGTCCTGATCCGCAATATAAATGACCTGAGAAACTCTCTTATACTCGAAAGAACTAAAGAAAAAATCGTATTTATCGATCGCCAGATAAAAGAAAAACAGACCATGCTGATCCGTAACCGTCGACCTTTTAACAGAGGGAATACTAACGGTTATCCCCTCAAGAGGCACTTTGGAGTCCAGATCAACCACCTTTCCCTTAAATTCTAGGGATTGAGCTTTTGTCCCAAAGGAAAATCCAAACAACAGTAGGGAAAAGAGCGTTTTATTTAAAAATGGCATAAAATCGTTAGGGCCATCTGCTGCTATAACCAGACAATACCAGAATGAAACTCACGGTCATAATTTTATCATATCTGATCGGCAGCCGGAAATTTTCACACCACGAATAAGCAGGTCCCCAATGACTGACCTTCCCAAAGTCATCATGTGCTTATTTCCAAACTGATCCTCCATTTCAAATTCACGTCCAATATACCTGTATGTACCAGTATACAATTTAGAACATTCATTTAAACTGTCCAAATCTTAAAAAGAAAGCCTTCTGAATTCTCCAAGATGAACTACCCGGTTCAAGCAGCAGGTTGGTCATTTTGAATTCGGGTATCGATCCCGCCAAAAAGCGAAGCCGTTTCAGCCCGCCCGCAAAATGCCGGTAAGCTCCGTTTTTAAGGGCCGCCATCTGCCGCGTAAATAAAATCGACCACACTTCCTGGTCTTCGCTCGTGTAAAGCGCATATCGCTGATGCGTCGTAATGAGGCCGGATTGCATTGGCATTCGCAAAGGATTATTTTAATGGTTATCTGATTTTGATACTGCTTTGATGAATGCCTCGTTCATGGCCCGGGTCCCAATCGTCACCCGCACGCAGCCCGGCGCGCCCATCACGCCCGCCGTCCGCACCATAATGCCCGCGTCCAGTAATCCTGCCGCAAAAACATCCGCATCCGTTTTGGGGCGGATCAAAATAAAATTCGCTTCCGTTTTCCAGTAATGGACCCTAAGGCCTTCCAACTGTTCATAGAGCCATAATTTCTCCGCATGATTATTCGCCAGAGTCTTTGACAGGTGATCCCGGTCATCCAGGGCCGCCATACCCGCCGCCATGGAGAGGCTGTTGACCATAAAGGGCCTCCGCAGATGACGCAGGTATCCCATCATTTCCGGCGTCGAAAAAATATAACCCAGGCGCAGGCCGGCGAGGCCGTAGGCTTTCGAAAAACTGTGCAGACCAATGACGTTCCTGCCTGAGTCAAGATAATCCCCGGCTCTCGGATAATCGGGCCGCTCCACATATTGGTAATAGGCTTCGTCGTACAGCAGCGCCACGTGGTCGGGCAAATGGTAAACGAGTTCGTCAATATCAGTCTTTGAGAAAAAGCTGCCGGTCGGATTATTCGGGTTCGCGACAAAGATCAGCCGCGTATCGGGATCAATGGCTGCAATGATCCCATCGGTATCCAGCTCAAAGGACACCGGTTTCAGCGGGACATCAATGAC
>DASRLM010000414.1:0-2024 GCA_035648455.1 Puia sp.
CGCTGCACCTCATTATTACGCAACTGGATCTTGTATTCTTCTTTATTTTCTTTGATCTTGGAGACTTCCTTCCCGAAAAGGGCGGTTCGTATCTGCTGGCCAATCATGGCGCTGCTTACCCCTTCGGACATGGCCCGCTGACGGTCCACCGTAAGCGTGATTTCGGGATTCGTCAGGTCTACATCCATCTTGAGCTCTTCCACTCCCGGCGTCTGCAGGGAATCCAGGTAATTTTTCAGTCCCACGGCCGTTTTTGTGAGGTCATCGAAATTATCACTGCTGATCTCAATATTAATCTGAGGATCAGTGGGCGGCCCGCTGGCTTCCTGGTCAACCGAAATAGTCGCACCCGGAATACCTTTCAGTGCCTGCCGCACGGAATCCAGGTAAACAGATGTGTGAAATCCATGCCGTTTCTCAAATTCAAGAAAACTAACCTGGATCCGGCCCAGTTCTGGACGCGTGCTCCTGTCGCCACTTTGCGGGTCACTCGCGCCGATGGCCACATTGGAAATCACGCTTTCCACAATCGGGTTGGATTTTCCATTTTCGATTCCAAGCACTTTATTCACCCGGTGTTCGAGTTCCCGGGTTATGGAATCGGTATAATCCACATTGGTTCCAACAGGCAGTTTCAGATATACATAAATAAAATTGGGATCTCCTTTAGGAAAAAACACTACCGGAACCTGGCGTACCGCCAGCAGGATCACAGAAAAGATCAGCAGTAAAAAAGTAGCCACCATCAACCACACCGGACGCCAGCCTTTCAAGGCCCATCGCAGGAGCGTTTCATAATGACGCATGATCCAGGGAAGGCTGCGATTCTGGAAGGCATGAATAACCCCGTCAAAAATATAGACATTCAGCACCATCAGGATGGCAAAAAATAAAAGCAGATTTCCCGCAAACGGAGCGTGACCGAGGTCCAGCATAATGCCGGCACCAATCATGATCCAGAAAAGAGGTTTACGGAAAACGCGCGACTTACGTTTAGCCCCTTCCGAATCCGGATGGTTCATGAAATCCACGGCAAAGATCGGGTTCATTAAAAAGGCAACGATCAGGGAAGCGCTCAGCGTAAAAATCAGCATCGCCGGCAAATAGATCATGAATTTTCCGATGATGCCGGGCCAGAACAATAAAGGAAAGAAAGGAGCCAATGTGGTGAGCGTCCCAGCGAGTACGGGAATAAAGATCTCTCCCGCCGCCACTTTAGCTGCGATAATCGAACTTACCTTTCCATTACCCTCCATAAAAATGCGGTGGGTATTTTCAATGACCACGATGGCGTCATCCACAATGATACCGAGCCCGAATAACAAGGCAAACAGTACAATGAAATTGAGGGTGACGTGACCACCAACGATAATATCGGCCGCAGGCAAAAATAAAAAGGCAACAAACATACTCAGCGGCACAGACAGCGCCACAAAAAAGGCATTCGTTACACCCATGAAAAACATCAGGATCAGCAACACCAGGATGAACCCGATCACGATGGAATTCACCAGGTCGTTGAATGAGGTGCGGGTATTCTTACTCTGGTCTGCGGTGATCGCAATATCCAGGTTTTTCGGAAACTGGGTTGCCTGCATTTCTGCTACTGCGGCTTTCACATCGTCTGAAGTTTGGATGAGATTTTCACCGCTTCGTTTGATGATGTTCAGGGTAACCACATTTTTTCCATTCAGCCGCGCATAACTTTCACTTTGTTTAACCGTATCCTTGATGCTGGCAATATCTTTTAAATAAATCGGGGCGCCGGAAGTATTGCGCAACACGATCTGCGCGATGTCAGATGCCGATTTGAACTGCCCTTTCAGCTGCAGGGTGCGTTTCATATTCCCCACTTCCAGCAATCCGCCGGAGATATCCAGGTTCTCGGCAGCCACCGCATTGGAAATATCATTGAAGGTGATGTTGGCGCTCTGCATCTTGAAATTATCCACATTGATCTGGAATTCGCGTTCCGGTGCACCCACTTCATCCACCCGGTTGATCTCGGAAAGTTCTTCCAGTTT
>DASRLM010000415.1:0-2083 GCA_035648455.1 Puia sp.
GTCAGGGGAAAGCTCCGGTCAGGACAGCAAACACAGTTTATTATTTGGTGCAGCGATTGCTTTTCCAGGCATCATCAATTCCCACGATCATTTGGATTTTAATTTGTTTCCGCGACTGGGCAACAGGATTTACCGGAATTATACGGAATGGGGCAGGGATATTCATTCGGCAGATAAAAAAACGATTGACCGGATTTTACAGATCCCTCAGGCGCTGAGGATCCGGTGGGGGATTTATAAAAACCTGATCAGCGGAATCACCACCGTGGTGAACCACGGGGGAAATTTATCGGTAAAAGATGATCTGATCACGGTATTTCAACATTCGGTTTCGCTGCATTCCCCTGCATTTGAAAAAAACTGGCGGTGGAAGATCAATGCATTTTACAAAAGGGAATATCCGGTGGTTATGCATCTGGGAGAAGGAACTGACCAAAACGCCGGCCGCGAAATTGACCGGTTAATCAGATGGAACCTTTTTAAAAGAAAGATCATTGCGATCCACGGGGTTGCCATGAACACAAAACAGGCGCCCTCGTTTAAGGCATTGATCTGGTGCCCGGCATCCAATTATTTTTTACTGGATAAAACGGCCGATATCCATAGCATCGGCGGCCTGATACCGGTTATGCTGGGAACGGATTCCACGTTAACAGCCAGCTGGAATTTTTGGGAACATCTCCGGCTGGCCAGGAAAGAAAAGGTGGTGACGGATGATATCCTGCTGAGTATGCTGGGCAGTATTCCGGCGAAAATATGGGGTCTTGAACACCGTGGCCATATTGCCGCAGGTTATTCGGCGGACCTGGTGATTGCCTCCGCCAAAAAAGGCATGAATGGCATGGATCGGTTCTATGACCTGAATCCGGAAGATATACTGATGGTGATTCACCAGGGAACGATCAGGTTGTTTGATGAAACGCTTTTACCGCAACTCGATCGGGTGGATTTTCCGCTGAGCCGGTTCAGCAAAATAGCCGTGAACGGGAAATGGAAATATGTAGCGGGTGACTTGCCTGGTTTAATGCTGGAGATCCGGAAATATGATCCCGATGTTCAATTTCCCGTATCCGCGTCCTGATGCATCTTCTTCAGGAATTAATTTGGAAGATAAGTCTGACATGAAAATAAACATAGATAACCGGAGGCGCCTGATACGGATGATTATACCGGCTGTATACGTGGTGATCATTTCCATGGTGCTGGTCAGGGCTTTTCGTAAACCCGAATACAACTGGGACATGCTCGCCTACATCGCTGTGGTGATATCCGGAAATCAGCAGGATATTGCCGGCATTCACCGCGAAACCTATCAGGCCGCCAGGGATCAAACGCCGCCTGCCGCTTTTCACCAGTTGGTGAACCCGGCAAATCCTTACAGGCTGAACATGTTTCGCAACGATACGGCCTTTTACCGGCAATTGGCGTTTTACGTGGTCAAACCCTTGTATACGGCGCTCGTTTATCTGGGTTACCGGGCCGGGTTTTCCCTGCCGGCATCCACGATGCTGCCATCCGTTATCGCTTATTTTGGAATTGCCATCCTTCTCTTTTTCTGGTTCAGCAAATACCTTGATCTGCTGTACGCTGCGGCAGCAGCTTTGCTCATTATGCTTTCAGCACCTTTGTTAACCGTGTCGGGCTTGTCCACACCCGATGCGCTGTCTGCTTTTTTACTGCTGGCCGGCTTTTATTTTATTTTGCAAAAGCCCCTGCTGCCCGTGATGCTGCTGTTTATGACGGCCTCCGTACTTGCCCGCATGGATAATATCATCGTCTGTGTCCTGACGCTCTTTCTGCTGGCGGTTGCCAGAAAGGCTCCTTTTAAGATCACGAAAATCGGCTGGTTTGTTATTTTTTTGTGGCTGTCTGCCGTGTATCTTTTTGTAGCGCACAGAGCCAGCACATTTGGGTTTGGTGCTTTTTATTATCCTTCGTTTTTAAGATACCTGAATATGCCCCATCGGTTCCAGGCGCATTTTTCGTTGAGGGACTACCTTCAGGTTTTCCGCGCGGATGCCATCACCGGATTCTATCATTCTGCCATAGCCCTGTTTGCCTTTCTGGCCCTGTTGCTTTTTTA
>DASRLM010000416.1:0-4576 GCA_035648455.1 Puia sp.
ACATAAAACCCTGGCCATCGGCGCTCCCGCGCCGGATTTCCGCCTGCCGGGAGTGGATGGAAAAACCTATACGCTTCGGTCATTTCAAAAAGCAAAAATATTAGCGGTTGTTTTCATGTGCAATCATTGCCCTACCTCGCAGGCCTATGAGAAAAGGATCATTCAAATGACCACCGATTATAAAGACAAGGGCGTGGCCGTGGTGGCCATCAATCCCAACCACCCCGGTTCCCTGCGTCTGGACGAACTGGGTTACAGCGATGTGGGTGATTCTTTTGATGAAATGAAGATCAGGGCAAAAAATGCAGGCTTTAATTTTCCTTATCTCTACGATGGTGATACCGAAACTGCTTCCAATCAGTACGGCCCGGTTACCACGCCGCATATTTTTATTTTCGACCGGGCCAGGATATTACGGTATAATGGTCGTATTGATGATACGGAAGATCCCCATAAAATTCCACACAGCCGGGATGCGTTGAATGCCATCGACGCCTTGCTGAATAACCGTGAGGTGGCGGTGACCACCACCAAAGTGTTTGGCTGTTCCATCAAGTGGGCTGAAAAAATGGTCTGGATACAGAAAGCTGCGATCACCTGGGCTAAGGAACCGGTGAAAATGGATACCCTGGATTTGAATGATCTTGCCGCACTGGTGAAAAACAAGACGGGAAAATTAAGACTTATCAATGTCTGGGCCACCTGGTGTGTTCCCTGTGTGCAGGAATTCCCCGATCTGGTCACGTTGAACAGGATGTACCGGGACAGGGGTTATGAAATGGTCAGCATCAGTATGGATGATGCGAAAGATCGGCATAAAGCATTGCTGTTCCTGCAAAAAAATGAGTGCTCTTCGCCCAATTACATTTTTTCAGGGGAAGATAAATACAAATTCATGGATGTTCTGGATCCGGCCTGGCAGGGGGCCCTGCCCTACAGTATGCTGATAGAACCGGGAGGAAAGATCGTTTACAGCAGACAAGGGATCAATAATTTCGATTCTTTAAAGAAGATCATTTTTGATGATCCTTTCATGGGCAGGATCTATAAATGAACTGGTCCGCGAGGTATGGCAATGTTTTCCGGTAATGAATCTATACAGTATATGGTTAAACTTTTTTTCAAAGAATGTCTGGGGTTAACGCTGGCAGCTTTCATGCTGGTTTCCATTCCCCATGCTGTATCCTGCCAAACAAAACATTTCCGGGTGCTGGTGCTTGCTTCCCGGGCAAAGGATCATTTGAAGATGATCGCTGCGGCAAAACCCTTCCTGGAAAAAATGGGTGCGGAAAATAATTTTTCGGTGGATTTTACCGATGACAGCAGTAAGATCAATACAGACAATCTGGCCGGATACCAGGTATTTGTAATGCTCGACCTGGCTCCTTTTGATATGTCCTATGCGCAGCAGGCTGCCCTGCAAAAGTTTGTGGAAGAAGGAAAGGGCTGGGTGGGTATTCATGCCGCGGGCCTTACCGGACAGGAATTCCTGGCCCCGGGAACCCGATACTGGCAATGGTTTGAAGATTTTATGGGTGGCGTGATCTACTCCCCGCATCCGGCTTATCAGAAAGGGACTGTGATCATCGAGGATCATAAACACCCGGCCACGCGAGGGTTGCCGGAAAAACTCGAAATCTCGGACGAATGGTATGAGTTCAATAAAAGTCCCCGCGGCCATGTACGTGTTCTGGCTACTGCCGACGAATCCAGTTACAAGCAGAATAAACCGATGGGTGATCATCCGGTTATCTGGACGAATGAAAAGTATCACCGGATGATCTATATCGCGATCGGCCATGATCCATCCATTTTGCAAAATGAAGGGTATGACCGTCTGCTCCGGGACGCCATTCTCTGGGCGGGCGCCTCCCAGATGCCCATCCCGATGAAAAACGGCGTCATTCACTACGAAAAAAATTATGGTCCGGCTGATCATCTGGATCGTGCAGAAAGATTTAACCGCGCCATGGAATGGTTTACCGATTCCGTGCCCGGATTTTCTAAGAAAATCCGCTATGCGGACAAGGAAGAAGGAAAAATTGCCGGTTCGGGTATGTTTAAGGCGGTCACCGGAAATACCGGTAATTACTACGAGCTGGCATTTGACATATCTATAACGGTCACGGACACGGGCTGTTCGTTCAATACGGATAACTATTATGAAAAGCCGTATGAAAAAGGAATCTCCAATGAATATTCTAAAATTGGATACCGGTGGTGGGATTTCAGACAGGGAAAACCCTGGTCAGGAGAGGACAGCATTTTATTTGCAGGACTGGATTTGAACAGCCTGGCGCTGAGGCGTTCCTTTGAACAGATCATGTCGCCGCGTTTTCGTGTGCTGGCCCTCTATGAAAATGGTGGACACCATATCGAATATTCCAAAAGGGCGAGGGTGTGGCTGGACAAACTGGCGTCTGACAGTAGTTTCAGGATTGATTATATCACCAATACCGACAGCATCAATGAAAATTTCTTATCCCGATACGGTCTCTTCATTCAGTTGGACTATGCGCCTTACGCCTGGAAGCCGGATGCCGTAACTGCTTTTGAACATTATATCGATCAGGGGAAAGGCGGCTGGATCGGGTTTCACCATGCCAGCCTGCTGGGTGAATTCGACGGATATGCCATGTGGCCCTGGTTCTGGAACTTCATGGGAAATATCCGCTGGAAAGATTACATCGCCCGGTTTGCCAGCGCCACGGTTCACATGGAAGATCATCTTAGTCCCCTGATGAAAGGTGTGCCGGATTCTTTCCGGGTGGAAAAAGAAGAATGGTACACCTATGATAAAAGTCCCCGGCCCCATGTGCATGTGATTGCCAACGTGGATGAATCATCTTACCGGCCGGACACGACCATCAAGATGGGCGATCATCCGGTGATCTGGACCAATGAGCATGTTAAGGCAAGGAACGTGTATATTTTTATGGGGCATTCGCCCATTCTTTTTGATGATTCCGTTTACAGAAGAATTTTCTGCAATGCCATTTTCTGGGCATCCGAAAAACCAAATCCGGCATTTAAGGCGCTGGCATTCTATTCCACCAGGGTGGAATCTGACCACGTTGATTTTGCCCGCGATGCCATCCGTTTTTATTCCCGGCTGGCAACGGAAAAGAATTTTGTTTTTGATACAACCACCAACTGGGAAAACCTGAACGCGGCCAATCTGAAAAATTACCAGGAAGTGATCTGGCTGAATGATTTTCCGCATAACGAAATGCAGCGGAGTGCATTCCGGCAATATATGGAGAAAGGCGGTTCCTGGCTGGGCTTCCATGTATCCGGCTACAACGACAAGGATACGAAGTGGCCCTGGTTTGTCAGCTTTTTTGGGGGTGCAGTTTTTTACAACAATAACTGGCCGCCGCTGCCGGCCAAACTGCTGGTTGAAGACACCCTGCATGCGGTCACGCGCCATATGCCTGCCTGGTATACGTCACCGATCAATGAATGGTACGGATGGGATCCCAATCCCCGGCTGAATAAGAATGTTCACGTGCTGATCAGCCTCGACCCGGGAAATTATCCATTGGGCAAAAAAGACATTATCACCGGCGGCGATATCCCGGTGGTCTGGACGAACACCCGGTACCGGATGTTGTATATGAATATGGGGCACGGCGATCAGATATTTACTTCGGCGGTCCAGAACCGCCTTTTTGAAAATGCCATTCTGTGGCTGGGAACTAGCGGGCATCAATAAATGAACAGAGGCTTGTGCGATTTATTTGCCGGAGGCGGTTGCCGCCAGCATTTGTAAAAACCATGCGGCGTGAGGGATCCACTGTTCGGTCCAGCGCCATTCATTGCCATCATCGCTGGTACGAAAATCTATGCCGCTGCCATCCCCGCGATCCTTGCCGCCGGTGATGCCGTTGGAAATGCCGCCTTTTTCCGATCCATGGCCGAAATTGGATTGCATGTAGGGAACATTCTTCCGGCCGAACTGATACATAAAACAGAGGGAATAAGGATTACATCCGAGAATCCAGGAAACCTGTTCCGAAGCAAACCGCGCCAGTGAATCTTTTACTCCCCAACCGCCCGGGTGAGGATATACCAGCCGGCCACCAATGACAGCCGCCGTGGCCAGGGAAGCCAGCCGCGCATTTTCTCCCTGCCACCACCAACCGGTTTCATTTTCATGCGGAATAAAAAATCCATCCTTAACCGAATCCCGGTAAAGAAAGGTCTGGCGCGCGTAACCAAAAGGATTATCCACTTCGTTCGTCACCCGGAGTTCGTAATCCAGGGAACGCCTGATGACGTCCAGCGCCACCGCATGCAGGTGTGGATCATTTTCTTTTGATGCATACCGCGCAAGGGCAATTACCGGGAGACCGGCGTCTGAGGCATGCCAGAAAGGACGAAGGGAATCACCTGCCAGGAAATATCCTTTAGGTGTGATGCGGGCTGCCAGGTTCTTCGCTCTTTTTCTCGCCTCTTCGCGGTAAACAATACTGTCCGTAGCAATCCACAATTCCGAGGCAGCCATCAGGGCACAGTAATCATCGATGATATTTTCTTTCCCGTCGTCGTCATAACGGGTATTGTAGATCAGGAG
>DASRLM010000417.1:0-2493 GCA_035648455.1 Puia sp.
GGCGCCAAGGTTTCGGATAAGATTCTGATCATGGAAAACCTGCTGGAGAAAGCAACCGACATCATTGTGGGTGGCGGAATGGCCTACACTTTTCTGAAGGCGGAAGGCGGCAAGATCGGGAATTCGCTTTGCGAAAATGACCGGCTCGGCACAGCCCTGGATCTGCTGGCCAAAGCGGAATCTAAAGGCGTTTGCATTCACCTGCCGGCAGATTCGATCATAGCCGACAAATTCGATGCCCATGCACAAACCTCCACTTCACCGAGTAACCAGATACCGGATGGCTGGATGGGACTGGATATTGGTCCGAATGCCTGCGAACAATTCTGCAACGTGATCAGAGAATCGAAAACCATACTCTGGAACGGACCCATGGGTGTTTTCGAAATGGAAAACTTCCGTCACGGAACCAGGGCCATCGCCATGGCCGTTGCGGAGGCCACGAAGAATGGCGCTTTTTCCCTGGTCGGTGGCGGCGATTCCGTGTCTGCCATAAACCTGTTTGGCCTGGCGGATAAAGTAAGCTATGTCTCCACCGGTGGAGGCGCCATGCTGGAATATTTTGAAGGCAGGGAACTTCCGGGAATAGCTGCAATCTCAAGGCAGGAGTAGCGTATTCACCGGCGGGGAAATGCCTTTGGCCGCTGCTTGCTGCCGTTTACCGTTTTGCTGGCTTACACTGAATATGCTGTCGAAGAATTTGCTACATTTATCATCTAAATAAAACCTTTCAACTTATGAGTACGCGTAACCTATCGCTCATCGTTATATTGGCTGTTATCCTCATTTTTGGAGGATGCGCCTGCAGCGGATACAACAGCCTGGTCAGTAAAGATGAAAATACCAAAGGTAAATGGGGGAATGTGCAAAGTGATTACCAAAGACGTTCAGATCTTATTCCCAACCTCGTTAATACTGTAAAGGGAGCTGCTAATTTTGAACAAACTACTTTAACGAACGTGATAGAAGCACGGGCAAGAGCAACCCAGGTGCAGATCAATGCCAACGATCTTTCTCCCGAAAAAATAGCCCAGTTCCAGCAGGCACAAGCCGGTGTAACCGGGGCTTTGGGAAGATTGCTTGCTGTTGCGGAAGCCTATCCCACCCTGCAGGCAACCCAGAATTTCCGGGATCTGCAGGCCCAGCTTGAAGGAACGGAGAACCGGATCAAAGTGTCCAGGAACGACTTCAATGGGGCTGTTCAGGATTTTAATCAGACGGCACGAACTTTTCCGAATAATTTATTTGCCGGCATGTTTGGGTTTAAACCCAAAGGTTACTTTCAATCAGAACCCGGATCTGATAAGGCGCCGGATGTTAAATTCTGACAAATCCTTTAATTTAATTCCAACTTGAAAATCCCTTTCATTTCAAAAAAAGAGTTTTTTTCCCCGGCAGAAAAAAATCACATCGTTGCGGCCGTCCGCGATGCGGAGCAGCAGACCAGTGGAGAGATCCGCGTGTTTGTGGAAAGCCGCTGCCGTTTCGTGGATCCGCTGCACCGGGCAGCCGAGGTATTCTGGTTGTTGAAAATGGAAGATACGGATGCCCGCAACGCCGTGCTGGTCTACCTGGCCGTAAAGGACCGGCAGATGGCGCTGTTCGGCGACAAAGGCATTCATGAAAAAGTGGGGGATGAATTCTGGAATCGTCAGGTGAACCAGATCATTTCCCAGTTCCGGAAGGAAGGATTAGCCGATGCGGTCGTGAAAATGATCGGGGATATCGGTGCCGCATTAAAATATCATTTTCCCTACAACCGGGAAACAGATGTGAATGAATTGCCGGACGACATTGTTTTCGGCAGGTAAACAGCCATGCGTTTCATGAAGAAATTATTATTTTCCTTATTGGTGCTGACTTGTCTGGTAACCAGGGGTCAAAACTTTCCTGCAGCGCCCAATCCGCCGAGGCTGGTCAATGATTTTGCCCATGTGCTCACAGCCGACCAGATTGCTGACCTGGAAAGCAAACTGGTTGCTTACGATGATTCCACTTCCATACAGATCGCGGTGGTTACGGTTCAGAGTACGGGGGATACGGCCATAGAGGACTATGCGCTGAGGATTTTACGGGACTGGAAAATAGGGAACAAAAAAACCAATAACGGGCTGGTTATCCTGGCTGCCATCCAGGATCATAAAGTGTATATCGCTACGGGATACGGAATGGAGGGTGTGGTGCCGGACATCACCGCCAAAGAAATTGTAGACAACGAGATCGTTCCCAGCTTTCGGGAAAATAATTATTACCGGGGTTTTGATCTGGGCTCAGATGCCATCATCAAGGCATCCGCAGGGGAATACAAAGCGCCTGAAGGATATAACCAGCGCAAAAAAGGATCCCGCGGCGGCAGTGTGCTCGGTATCATACTCTTTGTCGTGATCATCATCGTTCTGGCCAGTCGCGGTGGCGGCAGTGGCGGAGGGGGCCTCATGAGCCGTTCAGGCGTACTTCCCTTTATCCTGGGCTCCATGCTGGGCAGTGCGGGAC
>DASRLM010000418.1:0-2284 GCA_035648455.1 Puia sp.
CATTTGGAAAGGGTCTCACGGCGTCCTATCTTTCCTCCTTTAGCTGGGGATTTGATCCCGCAGAAAAATACGACTTTGAAAAAGCGGTTCAGCATATCCGGCAATGGAAGAAATTAAAAGACAAACTGCTTACCAATGCTGAAATAACCCAATTGAAAATTATTTTTGATCAACAAAAAAATCTGTCATGAGAAAACAAATTGCTGCGGCAAACTGGAAAATGAATCTGACCTATCAGCAAGGCGCTGAATTATTGAAAACCATTTTATCGGCAGACATCAGCCTGAATGAAAATCAGATCGCCTTGTTTGCCGTTCCTTTTCCTTATCTCGAGCTGACCAACGATACCGTTCATCATAAGAAAAATTATTATGCTGCGGCCCAGAACTGCTCTGACAAGAAATCGGGTGCTTATACCGGGGAGATTTCCGCTGAAATGCTGAAATCCCTGGAGGTTCCGTATTGTCTGGTGGGCCACAGTGAACGGCGTGAATATTTCGGGGAGACCAACGAAATACTTTCCGGGAAAGTAACCATTTGTCTCACCTACGGACTGACTCCGGTTTTTTGTTGTGGCGAAGCGCTTCAAATCAGGGATCAGAACGCCCAAAATAATTTCGTTGAACAGCAATTACGGGAGTCCCTGTTTCACCTGTCCGCAGAGCAAATCCTGAATGTAGTGATTGCCTACGAACCGATCTGGGCCATTGGTACCGGAAAAACGGCCAGCACAGCCCAGGCTCAGGAAATGCATGCGTTTATCCGTTCCGTTTTACAAAAACAATTCGGAAACGAAGTGGCCGGGCAGATATCCATTTTATACGGAGGCAGTGTGAAGGCAAATAATGCCAGGGAATTATTTGCATGTCAGGATGTGGATGGCGGTCTGGTCGGCGGCGCTTCCCTGGTGGCGTCCGATTTTATAGAGATCATCCGGGCGTTGAAATAATAAGTTTTACCCCGTCGCTCTTACAATATTCATTCTGAACAGGGTTTATCCTTTCATTTCATCTCAATGGATTCATGGTTCACCGGAATACTGCAGCTACTCGGGAAGGACAATACTTCCTCTTACAGAAACATACTGCTTAAAAGAGGTTTTACCGTACTCATCATTCAATTTTGCGGACTGGCTATCGTGTTCGCCAGTAATATTTTATTCGTCCGTCTGTACGGCCAGCAGGTGTATGGAATTTACGTATTGATCAGCAGTTGGTGCACGCTATTGGCCGTTATGGGCTTATTCGGAATGGACGATTCCCATTTGGTACAATTGCCGGCATGGAGACTTCTTGGCGAAAACAAGAAAATCAGACAGCAACTAAAATGGTCGCTCGGTATTAATATAATTTCCATATCCGCGGTATCCGCGATATTTTATTTCCTTCTGCATTTTCTTGATTTACCGGGGCTTTCAAAGTACACCCGTTATTTTAATCTTGGATTGTTCCTGGTATTTTTTATGGCCCTCATGAATAATCTGATATCTTTTCTCCGGGGTTTGGATAAAGTGATATATGGCGAAATCATTGATAAGATAGCAAGACCTTTTTTTCTCATCACGATATTGGTGGTCTTTTATTTTCTATGGAAAGCTGATCTGGTACCGGCTACCATCATCGCCAGCAGCTCGGCCCTGCTTTTTACCATCTTACTGTTATCAATCAAGATAAGAAAAACCCTTCGTGAAGAAGGGGAGACAATCAATGAATCAAAAAACAATTATTCGCTAAAGCCAAATTTTCGTTATGTATTGCTAAACCTGCTTTATTTCCTGTCCACCCGTATGGATCTTCTTCTATTAGGTTTATTTTCAAATGCCGTGTTGGTTGGACATTACAACATAGCAGCAAAATTTGCAGATATCTCTTCTTATCCGGTAGCCATTATCAACCTGTCTCTACCCACGCTGCTTTCAGCCGAAAAACATAAAAAGGGCCAGGAAGCGGGTGCAGTGCTATTATTCCGGATTTCAAAAAACAGTTTCTTCCAATGCCTTCTGATCAGTTGTTTATTTCTGCTGACGGGCAAATGGATTTTAAACTGGTATGGAAAAGAATTCACCGATGTATTCCCTGTACTGATTGTATTTCTCGCCTCGAACTTAATTACTGCTTTTATCGGATCAGCAGATGGGTTTTTTATCATGGAAGGCATGGAAAAAAAGCCCATTTACAGTCGCGCCTTTTCTTTATTATTGAGTGCCGGACTTGCGTTTTTCCTTATTCCGAAATGGCAATTGATGGGTGCAGCGGTTTCTATGCTCCTGGGCAATCTCATGTAT
>DASRLM010000419.1:0-9750 GCA_035648455.1 Puia sp.
TCAGGATTTGTCCAGCAGTTCCACTACGCCCTCCCTTTTCAGGATCAGGTAGCCGATCCGGTCGTTGCTGATGCCATCCCTCAGCTGGTAGTTGAACTCCAGTTGGTTGTCTTTTACATTTGTTTCAAAAAATTTAAACGAAATATTGGGGTAGGCTTTTAATTCCTGTGCAATTTCATATAAATGGGTGGAGAGAATAAAGAGGGAGGATTTGATTCGCAGGAGGCCCTGAATGACCGCGGAAGAGCATTTCATGGCGTCTTCCACATTGGTTCCTTTGAATAATTCGTCAATCAGAACCAGCCATTTTTTCCTGTCGCTGATCTGTATGAGGGTATTTTTTATCCGCTTCACCTCGTTATAAAAATAACTTTCTCCCTTCGTGAGGTTGTCCACCACATTGATATTGCTGAGTATGCCGTCAAACAGACTGAGTTTCATGTGGGCGGCCGGAACGCCCATGCCCAGGTGGGCGAGGTAAAGGCAGCAGCCAACGGCTTTGATGAACGTGCTTTTGCCCGCCATATTGGCCCCGGTCATAAAAATGAAATTGCTGCCCGGATCCATTTTAACATCGTAAGAAACCGGCGAGGTCAGCAGCAGGTGATACAGGCTGGAAATTTCAATATATGGTTCATCCTGCAGGATAAATTCCGGCATCAGCAGCTGATGTTGTTTGCAGGCCATGGCCATCGAATACCAGGCATCCAGCTTCCCGTAAATGGCAATCAGGTCGAGTGCGGCGGATTTAAACCGGTTGCGGATATAGAATCCGAATTTAACCACATCCGGGGGAGAATATTTTTGGCCGGGCTTTTTGTCCATCAGGGTTCGCAGGATCTCCTGATTCAGTAAACGGCTCACCCGCTGCAGGAGGCCCAGGAGCAGGGGCGGACAGTCCTCCCGATCCGCTAGCGAAGCCATGGATTGCATGCCCCGGAGGAAATCAGCGAAATGACCGATGGAATACCGGATGATGGAATAATCCGGGGTATGAAACAGTTTATATAAGCCGGCATTCACCGGATCATACCCGGCGGGAATGGTATCCAGGGCCGTTTCATAAAATTTTTCCATCACCATCACCGTTCCATTGGAAATGGAAGGGCCCCACATTTCTTCATTTCGTAAAATGATGGCCAGGATCTGCTGGGTTTCGCGGATTTTTTCCAGGTTGCTGAAAGGCTGATTAAAAAACTGGTAAAGCTGCAGCCTGCCTCCGATCGTCCTGGTCTGGTCCAGTTTGTTGAACAGGGAAAAATCATTTCCTGATTCAAAAACGGACAGGTCGTCATACGTCGTTTGGTCTATTTGCATAGTTGAAGAATGATCCGGAAATCTATTGCCGTTGAAAGGTTAATCGTTTTCCTTTCTGGGATTCATCAAACCGTCCGTTTCCATAAACGAGGTGCCCGTTTACGAAAGTATTTTTAATGGATGCCGGGAAATGCGTGCCTTCCAGGGGACTCCAGCCGCATTTATACAGAATATCACCGGCATGGATATCCGAAGATCCCTGCAGATCCACCATCACCAGGTCAGCAAAATAGCCTTCCCGGATATATCCGCGTTCCTTTATCTGAAAGCAATCGGCCACGGCATGGCTCATTTTTTCAACCAGCTTCTCCAGGGATATTTTCCCCTGTTTTACATAGTACAGCATCAGCAGCAGGGAATGCTGAACCAGGGGCAGACCGGCATGGGCATTCAGATAAGCGCCTGCTTCGCCGCCCAGTTTTTCCAGTTGCCCGGAACCGTTTCGGAAATAGCCTTTTTCAGCGAGTGTATGTGGGGCATGATCCGTGGCGATCAGGTCCAGCCGGTCATCCAGCAGGGCTGCCCACAGGGCATCTCGGTTGTTTGGGGCCTTGATGGCCGGATTGCATTTGATCAGGTTGCCCAGTC
The DNA here is from genome assembly GCA_035648455.1 of Puia sp. Taxonomy (GTDB): domain Bacteria; phylum Bacteroidota; class Bacteroidia; order Chitinophagales; family Chitinophagaceae; genus Puia. The sequence continues at coordinate 1,906 of DASRLM010000419.1, forward strand.
GCGGATAATCGTCTGCCGTAAAATGCAGATGATGCACGCATACCTCGGTCGTAATGCGTTTTTCAGAAAGCGGAATCCGGTTGGTAAACAACTGCATTTCTTTTTCTGTTGAAAGATGGAATACATGCAGCCTCGTTCCATATTTACGGGCCAGTTCCACCGCGGCGAGGGAAGATGCAAAACAGGCTTCCTCATTGCGGATCAGGGGATGATCGGCGGCGGTGAGTTCCCTGCCGGACGATTTAAATTGTTCCAGGTTATGCCGGATGATCTGTTCATCTTCGCAATGCGTGGCAATCAGTACTTCACTTCCGGCAAACAGTCTGTTCAGTGTTCCGTAATCATCCACGAGCAGATTGCCGGTAGAAGAGCCCATGAATATTTTAATTCCGCAAACGGCCTGCTTCTTTTCATTGGTCCGGAGCGCCTCTTCCGCATTGGAATTGGAAGTGCCCATATAAAATGAATAATTGGCCAGTGCCGTTTTTGCGCCGATGGCATATTTCTCTTCCAGCAGTTCCTGGGTGAATGCCGGAGGCAGTGTATTGGGCATTTCCATGAAAGAGGTCACCCCGCCAGCCACAGCGGCCCGGGATTCGGTATGGATATCGGCTTTATGGGTCATGCCGGGTTCCCGGAAATGCACCTGGTCGTCTATGCAGCCCGGCAGCAGATGAAGTCCTTCCCCGTCGATCTCGGTTATTCCTGCGGCGGTGGAAATGGAGCCGGCGATCTTTTCCATGCGCCCGTTTTTGATAAGCAGGTCGCTGTGGAAAGTCCGTCCTTCATTGACGATGGAAATATTCTTTATCAGGTAATTTTGCATATCTTGGATCGAAATCGTAAACAGCTTACATGGTGCAATTTATTAAAACCGTTGCAAGGCATGTGATATTTCTGATGCTGCCCGCGGTCGGTTTCGCTCAATCCACTTACCTTCCGGAAGGATCCCAATACGAACATTTTCTGGACCGCCTCGGCATCCTTCTTCAGAATAATCCTGACCTGAATATAACTACGGCCAAGCCGATGAGCCGGAAAACAGCCGTGGAAGCCGCAGAAATGGCGGACTCTCTCGGAAAAGCTTTTCCATACGACGATTATTATCACTTATCCAAAACGGATCAGGATAACCTGCAAAGCCTGCTGATGAATAACAGCGAATGGGTAAGCGGGAGCAAAGCTTCTTTTAACAGCAAACATCCCCTGTTTAATACGTTTTATAAAACGAAGGCGAATTTTGTGGAGGTGAATGAAAAAGATTTTTTCCTGGCCATCAATCCCGTGATCCAGCAACAGCAATCCACCGAATCCGGAAACCCCGAACACGTTTTTTTGAATTCCAAGGGATTGACCGCGCGCGGGCTCATTGCCAATCACCTGGGTTTCTCTACGTATATTACAGACAATCAGGAGCGGGGACCGACGTTTTTTCAGGACCGCGTAACTGCCAGCGGTTTCCCGGCTGTGCCCGGAGCAGGTTATTTTAAACCATTCAAACACACTGCCTTCGATTATTTTGACGTGCGGGGATCCATCAACGTGGATTTCTGGAAATATTTCAGCGCACAGTTTGGCTATGATAAAAATTTTATCGGCAACGGATACCGCAGTCTTTTTCTCAGCGATTATGCGGCGCCCTACCTGTTCCTGAAACTCAATACCCGCATCTGGAAAATAAACTACCAGACCATTTTCATGGAGCTGATCAGCCAGCATCAGACCGGCGATTATCAGTATCCGAATAAATATGCGGTGGTACATCACCTGAGTGTGAACGCGGCGAAATGGCTGAATATCGGCCTATATGATAATGTGGTGTTCAGCCGCGCCGATTATTTTGATTTCTCCTATCTCAATCCGGTTATTTTCCTGGTTGCCGCCCAGCAGCAGAATGGCAGTCCGGATAAAACCACGGTGGGGCTCGATTTTAAAGCAAACATCGGGCATACCACACAGATCTATGGACAGTTGCTGATCAATGAATTTGTGCTGCATGAAGTGCTGCATTATTCCCACGGATGGTGGGGGAACAAGCAGGGTCTGCAACTGGGCATTAAATACATCGATGCGTTTACGATAAAGAACCTTGACCTCCAGTTTGAAACCAACCTGGTGCGTCCGTACACGTATTCACACAACGACACGGTGTCGAACTATTCTCATTATAACCAACCCCTGGGCCATCCCCTCGGATCCAACTTTATTGAATTCATCGGCATCGCGCGGTATCAGCCGGCCTACAAATGGAACGTGGAACTGAAATGTATTTATTATCGCCAGGGACTGGATACCGGGGGTGTTAACTATGGCGGGAATATTTTCCTGAATTATAATACGCGCCCCGCAGAATACGGTTTCAGCCTGCCTTCCGGAGTTCCCGCAAATTGCCTGAATGCTTCGGCCTATGTTTCCTACCAGGCCAAAGAAAATCTTTTCCTGGAAGGCACGGTGATGTACCGTTCTTATTCCAGACAGGATGTGGTCACTACCAAAACCAGCTCCACTACGTTTACCCTGGGGTTGCGGATGAATATGTTCCGGAGAATGTATGATTACTGATCCTTATCCCTCAAAGATCAGGGAGAAAATGATCATGCGCGAACGCAGCTTATCGATGCTGCTGGAGTAAATGAGGTTCGGATCCCGGGAATGCGAATTCATGATGCCGTTGCTGATTTTAATTTCCGGTGAAAGAATAAATACCGGGAAGAAAAACTGAAAACCAATCCCCGCTTCAATGCTGAAATCGTAAGGCTTGAGTTTGACCAGGTCATCTGCCTTCCTGGAAGTGGCATTCGATGCCAGGTCATACTGGTAGTTGATTCCGCCCAGCATATATATCCGGAAGTTGTCGATGCGGTCAGACAGGAATTTTACCTGTAAGGGAAATCCCAGCAGAATAGACTCCACCCGTTTCGTGGCGATTGCCTGTTCTCCGGGCGCCGGATATTTAATATTATAGGTGAGGTTTTTATAAGAAAACATCAATTGGGGAAATACGATTCGGAACTCCAGGTGTTTGCTGAATTTAAAGGTATGCATCCCGGCCAGTCCGAATCCGCCTGTATTTTCCGGATTAACGGACAATACACTGTCGCTTTGTAAAAAAGAAGGATGGGATTCTACCTGGAAATGGGAAGTATTGTATATAAGGGCAATACCCAGATGATAGAACTTATTGTCGTTGTCCGGTAAATTGATATTATCCCTGAGCTGTGCGCGGCTCACCATGGAAAACATCAGGATGCATAGGACGGACAGGATCAGCTTATTTTTGTTCCGCAATAAATCGTGCATATACCTAAACTGAGCTTTTTGCTGTACGCGTTAATAAATCCGGTTTTTTTCAGGATTTCTGTAAAAACATCTCCTTCCGGAAAGGCATTTACAGAATCATTCAGATATTGGTATGCATCCGGATTTCCGGAAAGCATTTTTCCGATACGGGGGGTTATGAACCGGAGATAAAAGGAATAGACCAAAAAAAACGGTCCTTTTCGGGGCTTTGAAAACTCCAGGATAACCAGTTTGCCTCCCGGTTTCAGCACCCTGCCCATTTCCTGAAGACCTTTCTCCAGATTCTGGAAATTCCGCACCCCGAAAGCTACGGTTACGGCATCAAACGAACCCCCGGGAAAATTTATTGCCTCACTGTCACCCTCCTGGAGGGTAATCAGCGGCTTTAACCTCAGTTTAGCAATTTTCTGATTTCCAAGCCCAAGCATGCCGGCAGAGATGTCAATACCCACGATCTTTTCCGGCTTCAGTTGTTTGGCCATCCGTATGGCCAGGTCGCCGGTGCCCGTGGCCACATCCAGAATGGTGCCGGAATGGAGAGGTTCCAGTTCGCGGATGGCTCTTTTCCGCCAATACTTATCCACACCCCCGCTGAGGAAATGGTTGAGGAAATCGTAACGGGATGCAATTTTGTTGAACATCTCCGCCACCTGCTGTTTTTTACTTCCTGAAGAATCTTTGAACGGAACAATGCTGTCGTGCTGGTAAGACGTCATGGGGTGCAAAAATAATGCACTTATTTCTACTTATCCCACCACACCCTTCCGTTCAGATCATCTTTTCCGTTAAAGCCGGGTTGCGCCGCGATGGCGTTGCTATAATTCATATTAACTTGCAGCATGGAGATCAGATCCGCTAAATATGTGATCAGCAGTCCGGACATTCAAAGTTGCCCTGCAGCAGAACGGCCCGAATATGCCTTCATCGGCAGGAGCAATGTGGGCAAATCATCCCTCATCAATATGCTGGTGGATATTGACAAGCTGGCAAAGACTTCCGCTGCTCCGGGAAAAACCCAGCTGATCAATCATTTTGACATTGAAAGCATCAGTTCTTCCAAAGTGGTTTCCAAATGGTATCTGGTGGATCTTCCCGGTTATGGTTTTGCGAAAGTATCCCTGGCTCAGCGTAAGAAATGGGAAAAAATGATTGAGGATTATCTGAGAAAACGCGAAACCCTGGCGCATGTATTTATTTTGATTGACAGCCGGCACAGTCCCCAGAAACTGGATCTGGATTTTGTCAACAATCTCGGGAAGTGGGAAATTCCCTTTTCCCTTGTTTTTACAAAATCAGATAAGGAAAATCAAAAGACCGTTCAGGCCAATGTAAAAGCTTTTTTAAATAAGATGCTGGAAAGCTGGCAGTTTCTCCCGCAGCATTTCATCAGCAGCGCCGCAAAAAAAACGGGCAGGGAACCTTTACTCCGGTTGATCGAATCGATGAATGCAGAACTGAAGGAAGTAAAAAAAACCTAGTTACACGGCAATATTGCGGTTCTGTCAGTTCACCACTTTGTTTGCACAACTGCTACTGGCAAAAGCCTCCGGCTTGGCTTTGAACGCAAAGCCCATGCCCAGGATATAACCCATCGCTTCTTTCAGCGCATCGTTGCTTTTGAAATTCGGATTGGTGTTGATGTCTGCATGCACTTCCATGTCCACATTGTATTTGGTGAACAGCGGGCAAAGTTCATAAGCGATCTCAATGCTCCGTGCTACTTCCACCAGCATGCGTTCCTTGATGCTGTACCGCGTTTTTGTTTTTTCGTTGTGAATGAACATGAAGCCGCCATGGCCCTCCCGGAGGAAAACAATAACAGTTGCGAATTCTGTTTCTGCGCCTTTAACCTGGGAGTCAGTTCCGATACAAACTTTTAAATGAAATCCATTCTGTGTTTCCCTCCGGATGGCATTTTCCACCTCGCGGGCAATGGGTAATTCGATGAGGTCTCCGTTAAATTTTCGCCATAGCATATGGTAATGGGTTTTTCGAATTTACCGAAAAATCAGTTCTTCAAAAAAAATAGTTATTGTTTAGCGAAGAATTTTCTGCGATCCGGAGCCGGTTTCGCCATACCATTGCAGTACCAGCACCGCATTTGCTGCCGAACCGGCCTGGATCTGGTTCCATCCTTTTTTGATGTTTCCCTGCGTGAGTAAGCGCCCGCTGATGTCGAAAAGACGATACGTGTAATCACCGGTGCTGTTCAATTCGATGGGACCGGATGGCTGGGTTTCAATTTTTACGCCCGGATCAGACAGGTTGATTTCAGTTTCAACACGCCCTGATTTTTTACGGTATCCGATTTCATTCGGCTCGCCGGCAATCAGCGCGGTATCGCTTTGGATATTGCGCGGACCGGTGGATGATGTGCCGTTGGTCCAGTTGGCCTGCTTATAAAAGGGAATTCCCATCAGCGGGGCCTCATTGGTAAAGATATTGTTCTCCCCTCCGCTGAGTTCGGAGATCATGATGCCGTAAGGATCATACAGGCTTTGATGCTGCAGTCCAAGCGTATGCCCGATCTCGTGTGTTGCCGCGGCGGCAATAAACAAGGGATTATTGGATAAGGGATCAGTAAAAACCCAGGCCGGTGTGTCGTCGCCCCAAACAAAGGAGCCAACGGCAGAGACACCCGGGGCAGGTCCGTACCAGTTGCCGTTGGGCGTGATGATGATGCGCGTCCGCTGATGGATGGGCGCATGTTCGTAAACCGCCGGATCCGTGGTGATGTTCAGATTGAACAATATAAAGTGTTCGGCAATTTTTTTATGGATATACGTAATCGTGGCCGGAGAAAATCCGGTTGGCTCCGCAACAATTTTTCCCTTTTCGTTCCACAGGGTTCCTTCCACCGTGGCCCCGTCAAAAACCAGGTACACCGTTGCCGGCGCCGGCGCATAACTGTTGAGCGCCGGAACCTGCGCTACTGTGCTGCCCGCGGTCAGCAACAGGAAAAACACGATATGGAACGGATGTTTTTTCATTCTGCTACCAGGAATTTTTGTTCGGTTCGGATGAAATAATATTGTCCGTCTTTTTCCACCAGCAACATGCCATCCGGCTCATGCAGTTTCAGCAAATGCCCGGTATAGAGCCAGGAACCGTCGGAACGCAAGGAGCGCGATAAACTCAGCATCGCCCCCTGCATATTTTCTGTCTTGATCAATAAACTGATTACCGAATGGCTTTGCCCCGTCCGGTTCTGCACCGTCCCTGTCAATGTCAGTGCAGGGGTAAGCTGCAGCGTACAGGTAGAAGTGGCGTGAAATAACTTTTCCAGGGATGCTGAACTGATTTCCATTTTAGTGTTAAACGGAATATTCTGAGGAAATGGTTTTTCCTGGGCAGAAAGCATCAGAACGGACAGCAAACCGCATCCGCAAAAGATTGTTTTCAGGGTATTCATCGGATCGGGAACCCGGCTCTGTTGGGAGCAGGAACCTGAGGATTAAAACGTGGAAATGGGGGGTTAATTGCGGGGGTAATTTGAAAATTTGATGATTTGAAAATTTGAAAATGCAGATAGTTGTTGATCCTCAATTAGTTAATCATGCACTAATTAAACGGATTTATTCATCATGAATATCCATTCGTTTTCAAATTTTCAAATCATCAAATTTTCAAATTCCTTCAGTACTGCCCCGTTCCCAGCAACACCAGTGTACAGGCTTCCTGGGTTTTGATATGATTGGCGCTGGCCAGTTTCTCGAGTTCGGGATTTTCCGCCCCTGGATTGAAGATGATCCTTTTGGGATGCAGGGAGAGGATATAATCGTAATAGGCTTTTTGATTGCCGGGGTTCAGATAAAGCGTTACGGTGTCAACATCCTGAACTGGGGACGCTACCTGCTGAACTGGCACACCGTCAACTACGGATTGTCTTTTTCCGATGGCCACAACTTCATGGCCGTGAGCCCGCAGTTTCTTAATGGCCATGTTGCTGTAGCGTTCGGGATTGTCCGATGCGCCAAACACCACGGTTTTCTTGTTTGCAGCGGTCATATATCAAAAACAATTGAATGAGAGAATGGTTCAGACCGGCTATTTGGAGACTTCCAGTCGAAAAACGATGGGTTGTGTTTTATAGGAAATAACATTTCTGCCATTTTCTGAAGCAGGTTCCCATTTGCCGGAATTCATAATGATGCGAAGAGATTCTCTGTCCAGAGAATATTCGACAGACCTGGAAACAATGGGATCCAGCACATTCCCCTGTTCATCAATTATAAAATAGGTTCTTACTTCTCCCTGGATTTCCTGAGTGGCGGCGCGATCCGGATATTGCAGATTATGTTGTAAATAATGCTGCCATTGATACATGCCCCCTGGAAATTTGGATTCGTTCTCATTGGCGCTGTCTTTGTGATTCTGAATAGCTGCAGAATCTTTGTCCGGGTTAAGCGTACTCAGGAGACTGTCATTTGAATATGTATAAATCATGGTTTCTCTCAGGGTATCATGGGGCAGAAAAGCATATTTGTAAAATTTTCCGTCTTTTTTCCCATCCTTGTAATGACCCACAGAGTCCAGGTTTCCGGT